>NZ_JBFBBA010000005.1:0-255879 GCF_040682455.1 Streptomyces sp. NPDC051183 | reverse complement strand
GCCTCAAACGCCGGCGGGGCTGAGATGGTGCGGGCGGCATCAGCCAAAATCCAGCCCCGCCGGCGGTTGAGGCGCGGGGGGCCGGAGGCTGGCCCCGGCAGCGGCGCCGCAGACGCATACCCAGCCCCGCCGGCGTTTGAGGCGCGGGTCCGGGCGCGGGGCCTCAGGCGTGCAGTCGGCCCCGCCGGCGTTTGAGGCGCGGGGGTTCGGGAACAGAGCCTCGGCCGCGGCCAACGCAAGGCCGCGGGGCGGACCCCTGTCGGGGGACTCGTAGAATCGGGGGATCATGGCCTACCTCGACCACGCCGCCACCACTCCGATGCTTCCGGAGGCCGCTGCGGCGATGACCGCGCAGTTCGCCGCAACGGGCAACGCATCCTCCCTGCACGCCGCCGGCCGCCGCGCCCGCCGTACCGTGGAGGAGGCCCGCGAGGCCCTCGCCGAGGCGATCGGCGCCCGCCCGAGCGAGGTGGTCTTCACCGCCGGCGGCACGGAGGCCGACAACCTCGCCGTCAAGGGCCTCTACTGGGCCCGCCGCGACCAGGACCCGGCCCGCACGAGGGTCCTCGCCAGCCCCGTCGAGCACCATGCGGTGCTCGACGCCGTCCACTGGCTCGCGGAGCACGAGGGCGCGCGGGTCGAGTACCTGCCCGTCGACCGCTTCGGCCGCGTGCACCCCGAGGCCTTCCGCGAGGCCGTCGCGCGCAACCCCGACGACGTGGCCCTCGCCACCGTCATGTGGGCCAACAACGAGATCGGCACCGTCATGCCGGTCCGCGAACTCGCCGCCATCGCCCGCGAGTTCGCGATCCCGCTGCACTCGGACGCAGTCCAGGCCTTCGGGCAGCTCGATGTCCGGTTCGGCGACAGCGGCCTGGCCGCCATGACCGTCAGCGGCCACAAGGTCGGCGGTCCGTACGGCATCGGCGCGCTGCTCCTGGGCCGCGACCAGACCCCCGTACCCGTCCTGCACGGCGGCGGCCAGGAGCGGCACGTCCGCTCCGGGACCCTCGACGTCCCGGCCATCGCGGCCTTCGCGGTGGCCGCCGTACTCGCCGCCGAACGGCGCGAGCGCTTCGCCGCCGAGATCGGCGCGCTGCGCGACGAGCTGATCGCCGCCGTCCTCGCCGCGGTTCCCGACGCAGTCCTCGGGGGAGACCCCCTCGACCGGCTCCCCGCCAACGCCCACTTCAGCTTCCCCGGCTGCGAGGGCGACTCCCTGCTGCTCCTGCTGGACGCCCAGGGCATCGAGTGCTCCACCGGCTCCGCCTGCACGGCCGGTGTCGCCCAGCCAAGCCACGTCCTGCTGGCCACCGGCACCGACCCGCAGCTGGCCCGCGGCACCCTGCGCTTCTCGCTCGGCCACACCTCCACCAAGGAGGACGTCGCCGCCGTGGCCGCGGCCATCGGCCCCGCCGTCGAACGCGCCCGCACCGCCGGCCTCAGCTAGCGCCGCGTCGGGCCGCGGCCGCCCGTCACGACGGCATGGCCTCGCCGATCATGCGGATGTACCGGTCCCAGTCCCAGTGGCGGCCCGGGTCCGTGTGGTCGGCGCCGCGGACCTCCGAGTGGCCCACGATGTGCTTGCGGTCCACCGGTATCCGGTACCGCTGGCACACATCGGCGGCCAGCCGCGCCGAAGCCTCGTACATCGAGTCCGTGAAGTCCTTCGGCCGGTCGACGAACCCGACGTGCTCTATGCCGACGCTGCGCTCGTTCATGTTGCGGTTGCCCGAGTGGAAGGCGACGTCCAGCTCGCGCACCATCTGCTCGATGTGGCCGTCCTGGCGGACTATGTAGTGCGCCGAAGCCTTGTGCCAAGGATTCCTGAAGGCGTCCACCGACGAGGCGAAGCTGCCCTGTGTGACATGCACGACGATCCGGTCCACGCGGTAGTCGTCGGGCCGGTCCGCCAGCCGCCAGTTCGCCGGCGAGGCCGCCGTCCAGCTCGCCCCCGCGTGGTCCAGGGCCCCGTCCTCGCGCCGCTTGGACACTCCCGGTACGAGCCACCAGGCGCGCACCAGTTCCTCCCGCCCGGCGACGGCCGCGACCCCGAGGACCCCGAGGCCCCCGAACAGGAACGCCCTGCGGCTCCTGCCCGGTTTCCCCTTGCCCTTCTTCGCCGCGTTCCCCGTGTTGCCCATGTGATCCACCCCCTGTACGCGATAACGCGCTGTGACTCCGCGCGGTTCCCCGTACCCTGGACGGTGCTATGACTGAGAACCTGCCGCGCACCTCCCGCCCCCTTCGCGTCCTGGCCGCCATGTCCGGCGGCGTGGACTCCGCCGTCGCCGCCGCCCGCGCGGTCGAAGCCGGGCACGACGTGACCGGCGTCCACCTCGCGCTCTCCGCGAACCCGCAGTCCTTCAGGACCGGCGCCCGCGGCTGCTGCACCATCGAGGACTCCCGCGACGCCCGCCGAGCCGCGGACGTCATCGGCATCCCCTTCTACGTCTGGGACCTCGCCGAGCGCTTCCGCGAGGACGTCGTCGAGGACTTCATCGCCGAGTACGAGGCCGGGCGCACCCCGAACCCCTGCCTGCGCTGCAACGAGAAGATCAAGTTCGCGGCGCTGCTCGACAAGGCCCTCGCCCTCGGCTTCGACGCCGTCTGCACCGGCCACTACGCCACCGTCGTCCTGAACGAGGACGGCTCCCGCGAGCTGCACCGCGCCTCCGACATGGCCAAGGACCAGTCCTACGTCCTCGGCGTCCTCGACGAGAAGCAGCTCGCCCACGCCCTCTTCCCGCTCGGCGACACCCTCACGACCAAGGACGAGATCCGCGCCGAGGCCGAGGAGCGGGGCCTGGCCGTCGCGAAGAAGCCCGACAGCCACGACATCTGCTTCATCGCCGACGGCGACACCCAGGGCTTCCTCGCGAACCGCCTGGGCAAGGCCGAGGGCGACATCGTCGACGAGACCGGCGAGAAGGTCGGCACCCACGAGGGCGCCTTCGGCTTCACCATCGGCCAGCGCAAGGGCCTGCGGATCGGCCACCCCGCCGCCGACGGCAAGCCGCGCTACGTCCTCGACATCTCCCCGGTGAACAACACCGTCACCGTGGGCCCCGTCGAGGCCCTCGACGTCACCGCCCTCACCGCGATCCGCCCCCGCTGGTGCGGCTCCACGCCCGCCGCGCCGGGTACGTACACCGCGCAGCTGCGCGCCCACGGCGGCGAGACCGAGGTCTTCGCCGAGGTCGTGGACGGCGAGCTGCGCGTCTCCTTCACCGAGCCGGTCCGCGGCGTGGCCCCCGGCCAGGCGATCGTGCTCTACGACGGCACGCGCGTGGTCGGCTCCGCCACCATCGCCTCGACCACCCGGTCCGCGGCGGCCGCCTCCGCCTCCGCCTAGGCGACCGTCAGGACGATCTTGCCGGTGGTCCGGCCCCGGTCGACGATCTCGTGGGCCTTCGCGGCCTCGGCCAGCGGCAGGACCGTCTCGACGACCGGGCGCAGCCTGCCCTCCTCGACCAGGGCCGCGATCTCCACCAGGCCCCGGAAGTCCGGCTCGACCAGGGTCCAGCCGGTGTGGACGCCCGGCGCGTCCGCCGGTACGTCGTCCGGGGAGGGCAGGGTCACCAGGTGCCCGCCGGGCCTCAGGACCTTCAGGGAGCGCTCGCCGGCCTCCCCGCCGAGGGAGTCGATCACCACGTCGACGTCCGAGACCGCCTCGGTGAAGTCGGCCGACCGGTAGTCGATCAGCTCGTCGGCCCCCAGCTCGCGCAGCAGGCCGTGCTTGGCCTCGCTCGCGGTGCCGATGACGTACGCGCCGCGGGCCTTGGCGATCTGCACCGCGAGGTGGCCGACGCCGCCCGCCGCCGCGTGGACCAGCACCCGCTGCCCGGGGGCGAGCGCGGCCGTATCCACCAGCGCCTGCCAGGCGGTCAGCGCCGCCAGCGGCAGCGCGGCCGCCTGCACGTGGTCGAGCGAGGCGGGCTTGGGGGCGAAGTGCCGGGCCGGACCCGCCACGTACTCGGCGTAGCCGCCCGCCTGCCGCGGGAAGTGCGGCATCCCGTACACCTCGTCGCCCGGGCGGTACATGGTCACGCCGGGGCCGACCGCCTCGACGGTGCCGGAGACGTCCCAGCCGACGATCGGGACCTCGCCCCAGGCGATCAGGGCGCCGCTGGCCCGGGTCTTCGAGTCGACCGGGTTCACGCCGACCGCGTGGACGCGCACCAGGATCTCGTTCAGGCCCGGCTCCGGCCGCTCGATCTCCCGCTCGACCAGGGTCTCGGGGCCGCCCCACTCGCTCACGACCATCGCGCGCATGTCTGTTCTCCTCAATCCGTCCGACTACGTCCAAAACCGGAGTGTTCCCCGGTGACGTGTCCCAGATTCGGGCAGCGCGACATCCGCCGGTGTTGGCCGTCTGGCCACTATGTGACAGGATCTGGCCATGAGCGAGGTGGATACGGAGCGAACGGCACCCTCCGAAGCGGGACCCTCCGAAGCGGCGGCCCCGGGGAGCGGCGAGGGCGGCCGGCACCTGGTCGCGGTGCTCGCACTGCCCGGCTTCCCCCCGTTCGAGCTGGGGATCCCCTCCCGGGTCTTCGGCAGCGCCGTCGACGACTCCGGCGAGGCCCTCTACGAGGTCGTCGTCTGTACCGCCGACGGCGGACCCGTGCTCAGCGACTCCGGCTTCACCCTCCAGCCCGCGGCCGGACCCGAAGCCCTCGCCGCCGCCGACACGGTGATCGTCCCGCCCACCCACGCCATGCCCGAGCTGGCCCGCGGCGGCCCGCTGCCGCCCGAGGTGGCCTCCGCCATCGCCGGCATCCGCCCCGGCACCCGCCTGGTCTCGATCTGCTCCGGCTCCTACGTGCTCGCCGCCGCGGGCCTGCTCGACGGCCGCCCCGCCACGACGCACTGGAACCTCGCCCTCGAATTCCGCCGCGCCTACCCCGGGGTCCGCATCGACGAGGACGTCCTCTTCGTCGACGACGGCGACGTCCTGACCTCCGCCGGGGTCTCCGCGGGCGTCGACCTGTGCCTGCACATGATCCGCCGCGACCACGGCGCCGCCGTCACCAACCGCACCGCGCGCATGTGCGTCGTACCGCCGTGGCGCGACGGCGGGCAGGCCCAGTACATCGACCGGCCCGTCCCCGAACCCACCGTGGCCACCACCACCGCCACCCGCGCCTGGGCCCTGGAGCGCCTCGCCGAGCCGGTCACGCTCGCCGAGCTGGCCGCCCACGCCCGGATGAGCCTGCGCACCTTCACCCGGCGCTTCCGCGACGAGGTGGGCATGACCCCCGTGCAGTGGCTGACCGTGCAGCGCCTGGAGGTCGCCCGCCACCTGCTGGAGTCCAGCGACCTCCCCGTCGACCTGGTCGCCCACCGGGCCGGCTTCGGCTCCGCGGGCTCCCTGCGCCAGCACATGCGGACCGCCCTCGGCGTCTCACCGATCGCCTACCGCCGCACCTTCCAGCCCAACTCCGTTATTCCGACGCACCATTGATGGACCGTCACTCCGGCGGCATACTGCGTGGTTCCTGCACCCTTCTCTCAGGGGGAACCACGTGCGCAACCATCACGGCAGGGCGGGGGCGGCGGCTTCGGTCGCCGCAATCGCCGCCCTCGCGCTCACGGCGGGGCTGACCACCCCGGCCGCGGCCGCGCCCGCACCGCGCTCCTTAGCCGACCAGGCGGCGAGATCCGCATCCGCATCGGCCGCCGGCTCGAAGACCACCCGCGTCACCCTGGTCACCGGTGACCGCGTCGTCCTCGACGCCGACCGCAAACCCATCGGCCTCGAACGCGCCAAGGGCCGCGAGCACATACCCGTCTCCCTGAGCCGGGTGAACGGCCACACCAGCGTCCTGCCGTACGACGCCCAGGCCCTGATCCGCGCCGGAAAGCTCGACCCCCGGCTCTTCGACGTCACCGAGCTGAGCCGCCCCGAGTACCAGGACCGCCGCTCCGGCCGCCTCCAGCTGATCGTCGGCTACGAGGGCGGCTCCGCCCCCGCCGCCCGGTCCGCCCTGCGCGCCGCAGACGGCCTCAAGGTGACCGCGGCGTACGCCACCCTCGGCGCCGAGGCCGTCACCGCGGCCCCCCGGGACGCCGCCGCCCTCTGGGAGGCGCTCACGGACCCCCAGCGGGGCACCGGCCGCCGCGCCGCCGCCCCCGGCATCGCCACCGTCTGGCTCGACGCCGTGCGCACCGCCACCCTCGACAAGAGCACCCGGCAGATCGGCGCCGACAAGGCCTGGGCCGCCGGATACGACGGCGCCGGAGTCAAGATCGCCGTCCTCGACACCGGCGTCGACGCCACCCACGCCGACCTCGCGGGCCAGGTCGTCGCCGAACAGAACTTCTCACTCGCCGCGGACGCCAAGGACCGCTACGGCCACGGCACCCACGTCGCCTCCATCGCCGCCGGTACGGGATCCCGCTCGGGCGGCGCCCTCAAGGGCGTCGCGCCGGGCGCGAAGCTCCTGAACGGCAAGGTCCTCGACGACGACGGCTTCGGCGACGACTCCGGCATCCTCGCCGGCATGGAGTGGGCCGTCGCCCAGGGCGCCGACATCGTCAACCTCAGCCTCGGCGGCTACGACACCCCGCAGCTCGACCCCCTCGAAGCGGCCGTCAACAAGCTCAGCGCCGACCGGGGCGTGCTGTTCGCCATCGCGGCCGGCAACAACCACCGCCCCGGCACCATCAACTCCCCGGGCAGCGCGGACGCCGCGCTCACCGTCGGCGCGGTCGACGACGCGGACGCCCTCGCCGAGTTCTCCAGCACCGGCCCGCGCAAGGGCGACGGCGCCGTCAAGCCGGACGTCACCGCCCCCGGCGTCGACATCACGGCGGCCGCCGCGCCCGGCAGCGTCATCGACCGCGAGGTCGGCCAGAACCCGGCCGGCTACCTGAGCATCTCTGGTACCTCCATGGCCACGCCGCACGCCGCCGGAGCCGCCGCACTGCTCAAGCAGCAGCACCCCGCCTGGAAGGGCGCCGAGCTCAAGGGCGCGCTGACCGCCTCCACCGAGGGCGGCGCGTACACCCCGTACCAGCAGGGCACCGGCCGGATCGCGGTCGACGGCGCGCTGCGCCAGAGCGTCGTCGCCCAGGACGCGGCGCTGACCTTCGGTACGCAGCCCTGGCCGCACGCGGACGACACCCCGCAGTCACGGAAGATCACGTACCGCAACCTCGGCAGCACGCCCGTCACCCTCGATCTCTCCGTCACCGGCAGCGGCCCCGACGGCAAGCCCGCGCCCGAAGGCTTCTTCACCCTCGGCGCCCGGCAGCTGACCGTCCCGGCGGGCGGCACCGCCGAGGCCCCGGTGACCGTCGACACCCGCCCCGGCGGGGCGCTGGACGGCACGTACACGGCGTACGCGGTCGCGACGGCGGCCGCGACCGGCGACGGCCGGGGCCAGAGCGTCCGCACGGCCGTCGTCGCCGAACGCGAGCCGGAGTCCTACCAGCTGACGCTCCGCCACATCGGGCGGGACGGGAAGCCGGCCCCGAACTACCGCAGCACCGTGTTGGGAACGAAGGGCGGCGCGACCGGCCGCCGCTTCGAGCCGGACGACGCCTCCGGCACCGTCACCGTGCGCGTACCCAAGGGCGGTTACCTGCTCAACACCGCGATCGTCGTCGACCCGCTGGACCCCGCCCGGGGCGCCGACTGGATCGTCCAGCCCCAGCTCGACATCACCGGTGACACCACGGTGACGCTCGACGCGCGCACCACCGAGCCGGTCGACATCACCGTTCCGTCGAAGTCCGCGATCGCGCGGTTCGCGATGCCCACGTACACCCTGCGCGAAGGCGGCTCGGAGTACGGCTTCGGCTTCTGGCTCGACTCGCTCACCGGGTTCCGCACCCGCCACCTGGGCCCGCTGTCCGCGGCCGGCGCGCTCAGCCAGCAGTGGGACGTGCACTGGGAGGGCGTGGACACGGCGGAGTACCACGCCGTCCTCGGCGGCCCGGTACGCGCCGTCGCCACCGGCTACACCCGCCACCTGAAGCCGCGCGACCTGGCGACCCTCAAGGTCGAGCAGGGCGCCTCGGCCCCGGGCAAGGAGGGCGCGCTCGTCGCGATGGGCATCCTGCCGGACAGCACTTCCGGGAGCTCGATATCGCTCTCGCGGCCGCTGCCGACCACGACGACGGTGTACGTGTCCACCGTCGACCGGGCGAAGTGGAACCTCTCCTTCACGCAGAGCAGTGGCGAGGACGAGAGCGGTTTCCCGGTCGAAGAGGCGACGTACGAAGCGGAGGGCCGGCGCGCGCTCACGGGCGGCCGTACCTATCACGAGCGCTTCAACACGGCTGTCCTCGCACCCCGCGTGGACGCCGACCACGGGGTGGTGCGCGAGGGCAACCGCATCGCGGGCTCCGTGCAACTGCTGGCGGACGGAGCGAACCACGCCGGTGACTACGTCGCGGCCACCGGCAGCACGGTCCTCTACCGCGACGGCGTCCTGGCGGGCCGCAGCCAGGCCCCGCTCGCCAGGAGCGGGCCGTTCACGGTCCCGGCGGGCGACGCCGCGTACAAGCTGACCACGACCGCGCTGCTGCGCCCGGAGCTCTCCGCGACCTCGTCCAAGGTGACGGCGACCTGGTGGTTCCGCTCGAAGGAAACGGCCGCCCCGACCGTGCTCCCGGTATCGGTGGTCCGCTTCGACGCCCGCCCGGCGCCGGACGGCACCCTGCCGGCCGGGCGGACGGCGACCTTCCCGCTGACCGTGCAGGGCCCGGCGGCCGCGGCCCCCGCCGCCCTCCAGGCGCAGGTCTCGTACGACGAGGGCTACACCTGGCAGCCGCTCGCCGTGAAGGACGGCAAGGTCAGCGTGAGGACCCCGGAGAGGGGCGCCGCGGTCTCGCTGCGTGCCACCGTCACCGACCGGGCGGGCAACAAGGCGGAGGTGACCGTCATCCGCGCCTACCTCGCGGGCTGACCCCCGTACGCCCGCCGATGACCCCGGAGGTAATCGCCTCCGGGGCCATCGGCGGGACACCATGGGACCGGCAACAAGCCGAGCCGACGGGGAAGAAGAGGCCGACATGACCGCGTACGCCATCGCCCACATACGACCCGGGACGATGAACGGGGACATCCTCCGCTACATCGAGGAGATCCAGGCCACCATGGACCCCTACGAGGGCCGCTTCCTCGTCCACGGCCGAGAGGTCGAGGTCAAGGAGGGCCCCTGGCCCGGCACGGTCGTCCTGATCGGCTTCCCGGACATCGAGCGGGCCCGCGCCTGGTACGACTCGCCCGCCTACCGGGCGATCCTCCCGCTGCGCACGGACCACATCGCGGGCGAGGTCATCCTCGTCGACGGAGTCCCGGCCGGCTACGACGCCTCGAAGACGGCCGCGGCCCTGCGCGAAGCCGCGGGTCTCTGACGGACCCCGCCGGCGTCCTCGTGGACCCGGACCGCAAGGTTCTGCCGTCCTTCGCGTGGGAGGCACCCTCCGACGCCATGCGGACCGTGCGGCGGCGCCCGCGCTGCTGCGGCGCGCCCGGCCGGAGCCGCCGCGGCGCCCCCCCCACCAGGCGCGGCCGACGTATGGGACCAGGTCCGGGCGCGGTACGCCGAGGGCGGTCCCGGACCGCTGACCGCCCGAACCCGGCGCACCACGGCGGCGGTACCGCGGGGCCTGCGCGGGCTGACGGGGTGCGAGCATGGCGGTATGGCTACTCATCTGATCACCGGTGCCGGATCCGGCATCGGCGCGGCCGTCGCGGCCCGCCTGCACGCCCGCGGCGACGACCTCGTGCTCCTCGCCCGCGACGCCGCCCGCGGCAAGCAGCTCGTCGAGCGCTACCCCGGCGCCCGCGCCCTCGTCGGGGACCTCGCCGACCCGGACCGGCTCTCGTGGGCCTTCTCCAAGCAGGCGGTCCCGGAGCGGATCGACTCGCTCCTGCACATCGCCGGGATCGTCGACCTCGGTCCCGTCGGCGAGCTGCGGCCCAAGACCTGGCACCAGCAGCTCAACGTCAACCTGATCGCCCCCGCCGAGGTGACCCGGCTGCTGCTGCCCACCCTGCGGGCCTCGCACGCGACCGTCGTCTTCGTGAACTCCGGCGCCGGGCTGCACGCCCACGCCGACTGGAGCGCCTACGCGGCCTCCAAGCACGGGCTCAAGGCCCTCGCCGACTCCCTCCGGGAGGAGGAGAAGCCCAACGGCATCCGGGTGACCTCCGTGTACCCCGGCCGCACCGCCAGCCCCATGCAGGCCAAGGTCCACTCCCAGGAGGGCAAGGAGTACGACCCCACCGCCTGGATCGACGCCGAGTCCGTCGCGACGACCATCGTCATGGCCGTCGACCTGCCCCGCGACGCCGAGGTCAACGACCTCTCCGTCAGGCCCGGCCGGTGACCGCGAGCGCGACCGGCGTCGGCTCCCTCCCGGGCGGCGACGCCCGCGAGGCCGCCAAGACCGTCACCGGCTCCTTCGAGGAGTTCCCGTACCTCGCCGAGCTGCCCGCCCGGGGTCCCGGCGCGGACATGATCGGCCGCTCGCTCGGACTGCTCGTCGACATGTACGCGCACGTCGAGCCCAGCGGCTGGCGCATCAGCGACCGGCCCGGTCGGGACACCCGGCGGGCCCGGTCCTGGCTCGGCGAGGACCTCGACGCGCTGGAGGAGTTCACCCAGGGCTACACCGGCAGGCTCAAGGTCCAGGCCGTCGGCCCGTGGACCCTGGCCGCCGCCCTCGAACTGCGTGGCGGCGAGGCCGTGCTCCAGGACGCCGGCGCCTGCCGGGACCTGGCCGGCTCCCTCGCCGAAGGCCTGCGCGAGCACCTGGCCGACGTGCGCAAGCGCATCCCCGGCGCCGAGGTCGTGCTGCAGTTGGACGAGCCCTCGCTCACGGCCGTACTGCTCGGCCGGGTGCGCTCCGCGAGCGGGTACCGCACGTACCGCGCCGTCGACCGGCAGGTCGTCGAGGGCACCCTGCGCGAGCTGTTCGCCGTCCACGACGGGGACGTCGTCGTCCACTCCTGCGCCCCCGAGGTGCCCTTCGGGCTGCTGCGCCGGGCCGGCGCCGCGGGCGTGTCGTTCGATTTCTCCTTGCTCACCGAGCGCGAGGATGACGCCATCGGGGAAGCCGTCGAGGACGGGGTGAAGCTCTTCACCGGAGTGGTGCCGGGCACCGACGGTCTGTTGTCAGACCCTGCCGGTAGCGTCATGGGTGTCAGGAAGCTTTGGCGCAGGCTGGGACTGGCTCCGGGGAGTCTGGCGGAGTCCGTCGTGGTCACTCCGTCGTGCGGTCTGGCGGGCGCTTCGCCCGCTTATGCCCGCGCGGTGCAGGCGCACTGCGTCAGGGCGGCGAGGTCGCTCGCCGACAACCCTGAGTGATGGATGAGACGGGTCACGGGAGGACACGGCATGGCAGCCGAACAGCAGGACACGGCCGTACCGGTGGCGGTGCGCGAGCAGCACGCGCTGCTCGCCGAGCAGATCGAGGAGCACCGCTTCCGGTACTACGTGAACGACCAGCCGGTCGTCAGTGACGCCGAGTTCGACAAGCTGCTGCGCTCGCTGGAGGCGCTGGAGGAGCAGTACCCCGAGCTGCGCACGCCCGACTCGCCCACCCAGAAGGTGGCCGGGGCGTACGAGACGGACTTCGCCTCCGTCGAGCACCGCGAGCGGATGCTCTCCCTCGACAACGCCTTCGACGACGAGGAACTGGCCGCCTGGGCCGAGCGCGTGGCCCGGGACGCGAACACCTCCGACTACCACTACCTCTGCGAGCTGAAGGTGGACGGCCTCGCCGTCAACCTCACCTACGAGAACGGCCGCCTGACCCGCGCGGCCACCCGCGGCGACGGCCGCGCCGGTGAGGACATCACGCCCAACGTCCGCACCATCGCGGAGATCCCGGACCGCCTCAAGGGCGACCGGATCCCGGCCCTGGTCGAGATCCGCGGCGAGGTCTTCTTCCCCATGGAGAAGTTCGAGGAGCTCAACGCCCGCCTGGTCGAGGCGGGCGACAAGCCCTTCGCCAACCCGCGCAATGCGGCGGCCGGTTCGCTGCGCCAGAAGGACCCGAAGGTCACCGCCACGCGCCCGCTGCACATGGTGGTGCACGGCCTCGGCGCCCGCGAGGGCTTCGAGATCGACAAGCTCAGCCACGCCTATGAGCTGCTGCGCGAGTGGGGCCTGCCCACCGCCAAGCACAACAAGGCGGTGACCTCGCTCGCCGAGGTCCGGGAGTTCATCGCGTACTTCGGCGAGAACCGGCACTCGGTCGAGCACGAGATCGACGGCGTCGTCGTCAAGCTCGACGAGATCCCGCTCCAGGGCCGGCTCGGCTCCACGGCGCGCGCCCCCCGCTGGGCCATCGCCTGGAAGTACGCCCCCGAAGAGGTCAACACCAAGCTGATCAACATCAGGGTCGGCGTCGGCCGTACCGGGCGCGTGACCCCGTACGCGCAGGTGGAGCCGGTGACGGTGGCGGGCTCGGAGGTCGAGTTCGCGACCCTGCACAACCAGGAGGTCGTCAAGGCCAAGGGCGTGCTCATCGGGGACACCGTCGTGCTGCGCAAGGCGGGCGACGTGATCCCCGAGATCCTCGGTCCGGTCGCGGACCTGCGCGACGGCAGCGAGCGGGAGTTCGTCATGCCCGCCGAGTGCCCCGAGTGCGGGACGGCGCTGCGGCCCATGAAGGAGGGGGACATCGACGTCCGGTGCCCCAACGGCCAGACCTGCCCGGCCCAGTTGCGCGAGCGGCTGTTCTACCTCGGCGGCCGGCAGAGCCTGGACATCGAGAACTTCGGCATGGTCGCGGCGGCCGCGCTGACCGGCCCGCTGGAGCCGGCGCAGCCGCCCCTGCTCGACGAGGGCGACCTCTTCGACCTCACCATCGAGCAGTTGCTGCCCATCAAGGCGTACGTCCTGGACCCGGACAGCGGGCTGCCCAAGCGGGACCCGAAGACGGGCGAGGAGAAGATCGTCACGGTCTTCGCCAACCAGAAGGGCGAGCCGAAGAAGAACGCCCTGGCGATGCTGGAGAACATCGCGGCCGCCAAGGACCGCCCGCTGGCCCGCATCATCAACGGCCTGTCGATCCGTCACGTGGGCCCGGTCGCGGCGGAGGCCCTGGCGCGCGAGTTCCGCTCCATCGAGCGGATCGAGCAGGCCACCGAGGAGGAACTGACGGCCACCGAGGGCGTCGGCGCGATCATCGCGGCCTCGCTCAAGGAGTGGTTCGCGGTCGACTGGCACCAGGAAATCCTGCGCAAGTGGCGGGCGGCCGGTGTCCGGATGGAGGAGGAAGGTTCCGGCGAGGAGCAGGGACCGCGCCCGCTGGAGGGCCTGACCGTCGTCGTCACCGGCACTTTGCAGAGCCACACCCGGGACGGCGCGAAGGAGGCCCTGCAGAGCCGCGGCGCCAAGGTGACCGGCTCCGTCTCGAAGAAGACCTCGTTCGTCGTCGTCGGTGACAACCCCGGCTCCAAGTACGACAAGGCCGTGCAGTTGAAGCTCTCCGTCCTCGACGACGCGGGCTTCGCGGTCCTGCTCGAACACGGCCCGGACGCGGCGCGCGAGGCGGCGCTCCCGGTGGACGGCGACGCCGCGGCGGAGTAATACCGGTAGAGGGACTCGCCCCGGGGGAGTAGCGAAGGCGAACGGATGCGTGGCGTGCGGCCGTACGGGCGGGCGCACGCCAGGCGCGAGCAGCGGTGGTAAACGGCTGGTGGAAGGCTGTCGGCAGGGCGGTGACCTGTCGGATCATCGGACGGGTGACAGTGGGGTGTTGGTCCAAACTCACCCGTTCGGCGGATACCGTACTGATGAGGATGGCTGGGTCGCATTCGGGCAACCACCGCCGACCGCTGCCCTTGGGAGCCTCCCGCGTCCTACTGTTGAGGGGTGCGCCAGTCGTGCACGGCAGCGGGACGCGATTCCGGCCGTGATGGCATGACATCGGTGCCATCGCGTGGCATCGGCACCGCCGGCTGTGAGAGGGACGGGCATGAAACCCACCGAAAGCGCCGACCCGTCACCAGATTTCGGCGGGGAGCTCCCGTCCATGCGGACGGGCCGGCTCGGTGTCCTGGGTTCCAGGACGCCGGACACCCGACCGCTCGACACCGCAGTGGGCGCGGGCGGACCGGGCCAGCGCACCGTGCTGCCCGTCGCCGTCGTGGCCCTGTCCGCCGTGGTGCTCGCCGTCGGCGTCGCCACGGCCCTGAGCAACCGTCACGCCCTGTTCCCCGGAGGCACGGTCGGCTGGGCGCTCGCGCTCCTCACCGGCGTCATCGTCGGCCACCTCGTCGCGCTCGGCCGCGACCGCTGGTGGGGCGGCACCGGATCGGGCGCCGCGCTCACCCTCGGCGTGCTCGTCCTCTACGGATGGATCCCCGCCGGGCTCGTCTCGCTCGCGGTGGTCACCCTGGTCGGCGCCGCCCGCCGGCACCGCTGGCGCCAGGGGCTGCTGCACGGCTCCACCGACATCCTCGGCATCGGCGCGGGGGCCCTGGTCCTCACCGCCTTCGGCGAGGCTCCGAGCGTCGAGACCCCGTGGAAGCCCACCACCTGGGAGCTGGACGCGGTGCCCGAGGTCATCCTCGTAGCCGTCTCCTACCTGCTCGTCACCCGTGTGCTGCTGTGGATGGCGCTGGCCCCGCGCGGCGGCGGGCTGCCCACCGTGGCCCGCACCGCACTCGTCCGCCAGGCCCTGGTGGCCGTCGCCCTGCTCGGCATCGCCCCGCTGATCTGCGTCGTCGCCGTCGCGCAGCCGGTGCTGCTGCCGCTGTTCGCCGTACCGCTGATCGCCCTGGACTCCACCCTGTGGATCGCCCGGGCGCGCGCCGAGGAGCAGCTGCGGGATCCGCTGACCGGGCTGCCGAACCGGCAGTGGCTGCTGGAGCGCGCCTGGGCCGCTCTGGACCAGGCTGAACGTTTGGGCACCCGGTCTGCTCTTGTGCTGATCGACCTGGACCGCTTCCGTGCGGTCAACGACACCCTGGGCCACCTCGCCGGGGACCGGCTGCTCCTGCAGATCGCGGACCGGCTGCGCGCCGCCCTCCCCGAGGACGCGGAGGCGGCCCGCCTCGGCGGCGACGAGTTCGCCGTACTGCTGCCCGTGGCCGACTCGACCACCAGCGCCCAGCGGGTCGCCCGGAACCTGGTGGCGGAGCTGAGCTCACCGCTGGACCTGGACGGCCTCACGCTGGTCCTGGAGGCCAGCGCCGGGCTCGCCGTCTTCCCCGACCACGCGCTCGACGCGGAAGGGCTGCTGCGACGGGCCGACGTGGCGATGTACCAGGCGAAGCGGGACCGCACGGGCGTCGAGGTCTACGAGTCCAAGCGTGACAGCAACACCCCCGACCGCCTCGGCCTCCTCGGCGACCTGCGCCGGGCGCTGGACGCGGGCGAGGTGGAGCTGCACTACCAGCCGAAGGTGCGGTTCGACGGCCAGGTGGCCGGCCTGGAGGCGCTCGTACGGTGGGTGCACCCCGAGCGGGGGCGGGTCTCGCCGGACGAGTTCATCGCCATCGCCGAGACCTCGGGGCTGATGCCGCACCTGACGGAGTACGTACTGGAGACGGCGCTCGCCCAGGTGGCCCGCTGGCGGGCCCAGGGCCTGAAGGTCCCGGTGGCCGTCAACGTCTCGCCGCGCGACGTCCACACCCCCGGCTTCGCCGGGGCGGTCGCCGCGCGGCTGGCCCGGCACGGGGTCCCGGCGAGCGGCCTCCAGCTGGAGATAACGGAACACGTCCTGCTGGAGGACCCCCAGCGGGCGGCGGACACCATGGCGGGCCTGACGGGCCACGGCGTGAAGATGTCCCTGGACGACTTCGGTACCGGCTACTCCTCGCTGGTGCACCTGCGGCGGCTCCCGGTCAGCGAGCTGAAGATCGACCGGTCCTTCGTGGCCCGGCTCGCGGTGGACGCGCAGGACGCGGAGATCGTCCGCTGCACGGTGGACCTCGCGCACTCGCTCGGCCTGCTGGTCGTCGCCGAGGGCGTCGAGGACGACGAGACGTGGGAGCGCCTGCGGGACCTGGGCTGCGACGCCGTCCAGGGCTGGCTGGTGGCCGCCGCGATGCCCCCGCAGGAAGCCACGGCCTGGCTGCTGGCCCGCGGCGAGCGCGGCTGGCGCCGCCCGGCCGACATCACGGCCGAACTCTCGGCCGCCGCGGAGGCCGACGCCGTCTGACTCCGCCGGGGGCGCCCCCCCGGCGGGGCTGGATTCGGCCCCGCCGCGCAGCGGTCGCGGCCGGGTGGCGGCAAACCGTTTCGTGGTGAGCGGGCCCGGCCCCATAGGATTGGGCCCGAAACCAACATCCACCCACCCCCAGAGGATCGCTGCATGCCTGGCATTACGCGCGAGGAGGTCGTCCACCTCGCTCGGCTGGCGCGCCTTGAGCTGTCCAGCAACGAGCTGGATCACTTCGCCGGACAGCTCGACGACATCATCGGAGCGGTCGCCCGCGTCTCCGAGGTCGCCGACCAAGACGTCCCGCCGACCTCCCACCCGCTGCCGCTGACGAACGTCATGCGCGCGGACGAGGTCCGTCCGTCGCTCACCCCCGAGCAGGCGCTTTCCGGCGCTCCCGCCCAGGAGCAGCAGCGTTTCAAGGTGCCGCAGATCCTGGGGGAGGACTAACAACCATGACTGACCAGATCATCAAGCTCACGGCCGCCCAGACTGCCGAGAAGATCGCCTCGGGCGAGCTCACGGCCGTCGAGGTCACCGAGGCCCACCTGGCCCGCATCGACGCGACCGACGAGAAGGTCCACGCCTTCCTGCACGTCGACCGCGAAGGCGCCCTCGCCCAGGCGGCAGCCGTCGACGCCAAGCGCGCGGCCGGCGAGAAGCTCGGCCCGCTGGCCGGCGTCCCGCTCGCCCTCAAGGACATCTTCACCACCGTCGGGGTCCCGACCACCGTCGGTTCGAAGATCCTCGAAGGCTGGATCCCGCCCTACGACGCCACCCTGACGCGCAAGCTGAAGGAAGCCGACGTCGTCATCCTCGGCAAGACCAACATGGACGAGTTCGCCATGGGGTCCTCCACCGAGAACAGCGCGTACGGCCCCACCGGCAACCCCTGGGACCTCACCCGCATCCCCGGCGGCTCCGGCGGCGGCTCCGCGGCCGCGCTGGCGGCCTTCCAGGCCCCGCTCGCCATCGGCACGGACACCGGCGGCTCCATCCGCCAGCCCGCGGCCGTCACCGGCACGGTCGGCGTGAAGCCCACGTACGGCGGTGTCTCCCGCTACGGCATGGTCGCCTTCTCCTCCTCCCTCGACCAGGGCGGGCCCTGCGCCCGTACGGTCCTGGACGCGGCCCTCCTGCACGAGGTCATCGCCGGGCACGACCCGATGGACTCCACCTCCATCGACGCCCCGGTCCCGCCGGTCGTCGAGGCGGCCCGCAACGGCTCCGTCGCCGGCATGCGCGTCGGCGTCGTCAAGCAGTTCGCCGGCGAGGGCTACCAGGCCGGCGTCGTCCAGCGCTTCAACGAGTCGGTGGAGCTCCTCAAGGATCTCGGCGCCGAGATCGTCGAGCTGGACTGCCCGTCCTTCGACCTCGCGATGGCCGCGTACTACCTGATCGCGCCGTCCGAGTGCTCGTCCAACCTGGCCCGCTTCGACGCCATGCGCTACGGCCTGCGCGTCGGCGACGACGGCACCAAGTCCGCCGAGGACGTCACCGCCCTGACCCGCGAAGCCGGCTTCGGCGACGAGGTCAAGCGCCGCATCATCCTCGGTACGTACGCGCTCAGCTCCGGCTACTACGACGCGTACTACGGCTCCGCCCAGAA
This sequence comes from Streptomyces sp. NPDC051183, assembly GCF_040682455.1. NCBI lineage: Bacteria > Bacillati > Actinomycetota > Actinomycetes > Kitasatosporales > Streptomycetaceae > Streptomyces > Streptomyces sp. NPDC051183. The sequence continues at coordinate 238,133 of NZ_JBFBBA010000005.1, read as the reverse complement.
GGTCCGCACGCTCATCACCCAGGACTTCGAGAAGTCCTTCGAGCAGGTCGACGTGATCGTCTCCCCGACGACCCCGACCACCGCCTTCGCGATCGGTGAGCGCACCGACGACCCGCTGGCGATGTACCTCGCGGACCTGTGCACGATCCCGACCAACCTGGCGGGCAACTCCGCCATGTCGCTGCCCTGCGGCCTGGCTCCGGAGGACGGCCTCCCGGTCGGGCTGCAGATCATCGCCCCGGCGATGAAGGACGACCGGCTGTACAAGGTCGGCGCCGCCATCGAGGCGGCCTTCGTCGAGCGCTGGGGCCACCCGCTGCTTGAGGAGGCACCGTCGCTGTGAGCACCAGTGCACTGTCCAAGGCCAAGGGCTTCAAGAAGTCCAAGTCCGGTACCTACCTGTCGATCGGCACCACCGCCTTCGGCGCCTTCAGCGTGATCAAGCAGGCCAGGAAGGCCCGCACCGAGCACGACACGCTGAAGCTGGTCGACGCCGTCGTGTCCGCCGCCGCCATCGTCACCGGTCTCGCGATCCTGTACCGCGAGCTGAAGCGCCTGGGCGACGACGACGTCCTGCTGGGCTGAGAGGGAAAAGTTTCACCGTGAGCACCTACACCGAACTGATGTCGTACGAAGACGCCCTCGCGTCGTACGACCCCGTCATGGGCCTTGAGGTCCATGTCGAGCTCGGCACCAAGACCAAGATGTTCTGCGGCTGTTCCACCGAGCTGGGCGCCGAGCCCAACTCGCAGACCTGCCCCACCTGCCTCGGTCTGCCCGGCTCCCTCCCGGTCGTCAACGCGATCGGCGTGGAGTCCGCCATCAAGATCGGTCTCGCGCTGAACTGCGAGATCGCCGAGTGGTGCCGTTTCGCCCGGAAGAACTACTTCTATCCGGACATGCCGAAGAACTTCCAGACCTCCCAGTACGACGAGCCCATCGCCTTCAACGGCTACCTGGACGTCCAGCTGGAGGACGGCGAGATCTTCCGCGTGGAGATCGAGCGCGCCCACATGGAGGAGGACACCGGCAAGTCGCTGCACGTCGGCGGCGCCACCGGCCGTATCCACGGCGCGTCCCACTCCCTGCTGGACTACAACCGCGCCGGCATCCCCCTCATCGAGATCGTCACCAAGCCGATCGAGGGCGCGGGCGTACGGGCCCCCGAGGTCGCCAAGGCGTACGTCGCCGAGCTGCGCGAGGTCATCAAGGCGCTCGGCGTCTCCGAGGCCCGCATGGACAAGGGCCAGATGCGCTGCGACGTGAACCTGTCGCTGCGCCCGACCCCCGAGTCCGAGTTCGGCACCCGCAGCGAGACGAAGAACGTCAACTCGCTGCGCTCCGTCGAGCGCGCGGCCCGCTTCGAGATCCAGCGCCACGCGGCGGTGCTCTCGTCGGGCGGCTCGATCGTGCAGGAGACCCGGCACTTCCACGAGGAGGACGGCTCCACCACGGCCGGCCGCATCAAGGACAACGCCGAGGACTACCGGTACTTCCCGGAGCCCGACCTGGTCCCCGTGGCCCCGGCCCGCGACTGGGTCGAGGAGCTGCGCGCCGGTCTGCCCGAGATGCCGCGCGTGCGCCGCAACCGCCTCCTCCAGGAGTGGGGCGTCACCGAGCACGACATGCAGTCGATCCTCAACGCGGGCGCGGTGGACTCCATCGTCGCCACGATCGAGGCCGGCGCCGACTCGACCGCCGCCCGCAAGTGGTGGATGGGCGAGCTGGCCCGCAACGCCAACGAGCAGGGCGTCGTCGTCGACGAGCTGCCGATCACCCCGGTCCAGGTCGCGCGCGTCGCGGCCCTGGTCGCGGCCGGCGAGCTGAACGACAAGCTGGCCCGCCAGGTCCTCGAAGGCGTCCTCGCCGGCGAGGGCACCCCGGACGAGGTCGTCGAGAAGCGCGGCCTCAAGGTCGTCTCGGACGAGGGCGCGCTGGGCGCGGCCGTCGACGAGGCCATCGCGGGCAACGCGGGCATCGCCGACAAGATCCGCGGCGGCAAGATCGCGGCCGTCGGCGCGCTGGTGGGTGCGGTCATGAAGACCACCCGCGGCCAGGCCGACGCGGCGCGCGTCAAGGAGCTCATCCTGGAGCGCCTGGGCGTCTCCGAGTAGTCGCTCCCGCCACTGCCGAACGCAAGAGCGGCCCCGCACCGGTTCTCCGGTGCGGGGCCGCTCCTGTGTCCGGCCGCGGCAGCGGCCGCGCGTCAGCGCTTGAGCGTGGGGGAGGCCAGGACGATCGGGCCCAGGCCGCAGTTGCGTGCGGGGTCCAGGTAGGCGATCTTCAGGCGCCGGCCGTTCGTGACGTCGAGGGACAGCGGCTTGGGCGATCCGACCCGGACGTCGCCGGACCACAGGGGCGAGCCGTCCACCGTCACGTTGATCCGGGCCGCCGCGTGCGTCGAGGAGTCGTCGACGCCCGCGACCATGGTCAGGGTCTTCCAGCCGCCGCCCAGGTCGTACTCCGCCGAGCCGTCGCAGATCTTGTAAGGGCCGGAGGAGACCAGCGCGGTGTCGTAGTGCTGGTTCGAGAGCGTGCCCTTGCCCGTGTCGAGCCACCCCATCTCGCTCTTGGCGACCGGCAGGGTGGTGAGCGAGACACCGTCGGCGGCGGGGCCCTGGGGCGGGCCCGACGTCTCGTTCGATCCGTTCCCGTTCCCCTTCGCGTTGTCGCTCCCGGCCGCCTTGCCGCCACCGGCGTCCTTGTCCGCCTTGTCGCCGAGCAGTTGTACGCCGGCCACCGCGAGCGCCGCCAGGACCAGCACCCCCGCCACCGCGCCGATCACCTGTCGGGGCCGCCGCCGGTCCGCCGCGGGGGGCGCTGCCAGGGGTGCTGCCGGCGGCGGGAACGGGGGCGGCGCCGGGAGCGGGACGGCGTCCTGGACGTCCCGCTGTGCGGAGATCACGGCCGCGCGGACGTCCCGTACCCAGGCGGTCAGGCTCAGCGGCCGCTGCCCGGGATCGCCCGCGCAGAGCGCGACGACCCGCGCCCGCCGCTCGGGGTCCAGCGCGGCGATCTGCGGCAGCTCGGCCATCGCGTCGGCCAGCAGCCCCGGTGTGGCGGGCGGGGACTGCCCGCTCAGCAGGAAGTAGGCGATGGCCCCGAAGGCGTACCGGTCCGTGCCCGGCGTGCGCCGGCCGTCGAAGACCTCGGGAGCCGCGTAGCCGGGGGTGAACCACACCTCGGCCGTCCGGTGCTCGGCGGTGAGCTTGCTGAGGCCGAAGTCCACGAGCGTGGCCTGGCCGTGGGCGTCGACCATGACGTTGCCGGGGGAGAGGTCGCCGTGGATCACCTGGCGCCCGGACGGGGTCAATGGGAAACCGGGCCGCCGAGGAAGGCGGTCCAGGCGGCGGGCGTCACGGTCATGACGGGCCCGTCGCTGACCTTGGAGTCCCGGAGGTGCACGGCCGCGGGGTGCGCGGCGACCTCGACGCAGTCGCCGCCCCCTTCGGTGCTGTAGCTCGACTTGAACCAGGCCAGTTCGTGGGTCATGACTCTCCTAGCAGGGCGTCCAGCAGGCCCTTGCTGTCCTCGAAGGAGAGGGCCTGGTTCCGCAGCATCCCATACTTGAGACTCACCGGATGGACCTCCTCGGGGTCGTCCAGAAGGAAGCTGACCTGATGGCCTTCGAGGTAGACGAGTTGATCGTGATCGCTGGTCTCCAGCAGCACCATCGGACCGGACAAGCCTGCGTGAGTTTGGCGACCCGTGGGCATGACCTGTAGCCCTAGGAAGGGGAGTTCGGCCAACTCGCGGAGGTGTACTAGCTGAGCCCGGAGCACTTCCTTCCCACCGAGGGGGCGTTCGAGGACAGACTGTTCCACGATGTAGTGCATCATCGGCGGCCATGGTTTGCGCTGGAAGATGGCCTGACGGCGCAGCCGAGTGGCGAGTTCGGCCTCGGCCTCTTCCGGCGTGAAGGGCGGGTAGAGGCGGTTGAAGACCGCCACCGCGTACTCGGGGGTCTGGAGCAGTCCGGGGATGACCTGGCTCTGGTACGAGAACAGGCTCACCGCTTCCCGTTCGTAGGTGAAGAAGTCGATCGCGAACGCCGGGTACCGCTCGCGCTTCGGGACCTTCGCCAGGCCACGCTCAGCACGCCCCCGGTCCCGAACAATTCATCGAGCGTCGCCGCCATCCTCGGCTGGAGCAGACGGCGGCCCTGCTCCCTTGAGGCGATCGTCTCGGGGTCGGTGTGCAGGAGTTCGGCCAGGCTCGCCTGCGTGTACCCCGCCTGCCTGCGGAAGTGCCCGGCCAGAGTGCCGATGACCACCCAAGAGGCATTCCGGACCGGCTTGTTGGTGTACGTCATGCCGGTCACATCCCCCGGAGGCTCTGGGCTGACGCGCCGTCGACCCGTACGACACCCGTACAAGTGAGGGTTCTGTAGCGATCGCTACTTTAATCGGGTACGGTTCTTTCTGTAGTGACCGATACGAAATCCAGAGGGGGGACCCATGTCCAACACCTACGCCCGCACCGTCCGCACCGGCAGCGGCGGCCCCGGGCTGCTGCTCGCACACGGCGGAGGCGGCTCCGTCGAGACCAACTTCGGGACGGTCCTGGACGCGCTCGCCGCCGAGTACAGCGTCGTCGGCGTCGACTACCCCGGCACCGGCGGCACCCCGCGCGCCGAGAAGCCGCTGGAACTGGACGAGCTGGCGGGCCAGTTGGTCGCCGCGGCCGACGCCGAAGGGCTGGAACGGTTCGCCGTGCTCGGGTACTCGCTCGGCGGGAACGTCGCCGTGCGGATCGCCGCGCGGTACCCGGAGCGGGTCACCGCGCTCGTGCTCACCGGGACCTTCGCCCGGGCCGGGAACCGGCTGAACCTGATCGCCGACCTGTGGTCGGGGCTGGCCGCGCGCGGCGAGAGCGAACTGCTGGCCAGGCTGCTCGTGCCGCTCGCCTTCGGCCCGGCGGCGCTGGAGGGCCTGACCCCCGAGCAGGTCGAGCAGGTGGTGCTGGAGACCGCGGGATCGATTCCGCCGGGGTCCGGGGACCACGTCGACCTGATCAAGGGGGCGGATCTGCGCGCGGAACTCGCGCGGCTCGACGTACCGGCCCTCGTCGTGGCGACCACCGAGGACCAACTCGTCCCGCTCGCCCTCCAGCGGGAGCTGGCCGAGACCCTGCCGGGCGCGCGGCTGGTGGAACTGCCCACAGGGCACCTCCCCTTCGCCGAGCGCCCGGCTCAATGGGCCTCGCTGATCACGGAGTTCCTGGCTGCGATCCCGGCACGCTGAAGAAGAGGAGACGGGCCTGCTTCGCCGGAATGAAGACCTCGGGCAGGTCGATCTCGGGGAGCTCGACCTCCGGGCCGAGGGCGAAGCCGGTGCGCTCCAGGCGGGCGATGGCCTTGGTGTTGCGGGCGTCCGGCTCGGCGATCACCCGGCGGACGGTGGGGTCGGCGAACACGAACGCCATGAAGGCGACCAGCAGGTTCGAGGTGAAGCCGTGCTCGGCCGCGGCCCCGGCCGGGCCGATCAGCAGGTGTACGCCGATGTCCCCGGGCAGGACCTCGTAGCACTCGCTGACGCGGTCCTCGGCGCAGTCGTACGTCTGGAAGAGCGCCACCGGCTCGCCGTCGCGGCCGATCATGAACGCGTGGTGGGTGGTGCGGCGGTCTACGTCCTCGTAGATCTCCTGGACCAGTTCGCGGCTCGCCTCACCCATGCCCCAGAAGCGGGCCCGCTCCTCGGTGACCCAGCTGTGGATCAGGGCGGAGTCGGCGGCGGGGTCGACGGGGGTGATGGTGACCGTGCCGAACCCCTCGACGAGGTGGCTGTGCACGGGCTGCCTGGTGGAGATCATGCGGATTCCTTGGTGAGGCGGGACCAGTCGGTGACGACGGGGACGAGTTCGCAGCGTGCCCAGAGCGGGAGCTGGTCGCGGTGGTGGGGGGTGCCGGTGACGCCGTCCGCGCCGAGCGGGACCGCCCACAGGCTGTCCTCGCGGCGGGCGAGGTCCCATACGTAACGGGCCGCCGACGCGCGGGCGGTGAGGTCGGTGAAGCCGGGTACGGAGGAGGTGGCGTTCACGCAGTCGTGGTCGCCGCCCAGGCCCGGCCAGGTGGCGTCCGGATCCGGCACCGCCTGCCAGGGGGTCAGGCGGTGGACCTCCGACCAGGGGGTGTCGGGGGTCTGCGCGGCGGCCGTCGCCTCCAGGGCGGCGCGGACGTGCGCGGCGCGGTCCAGCTCGGGCAGGAGGGAGGTGGTGAGCAGGCCCTCCAGGGCGTAGCCGATGCGCGGGACCAGGTACAGCCAGGGGTGGAACACCTCCGGCCCGGCGGGGGCGCCGACCAGCTCCGCGAAGACCGGGTCGGCGGCGAAGCGCCGTACGGTCGCGGTCCGGAAGGCGGAGAAGACGGTGGCGTCGGCACTGTCGGCGTCCATGTGCCGGTCCCAGGCGAGCAGTCGGGCGCGCAGCGCGCGGCCGGCCGGGGTGAGGCCCTCGGGCGCGGGCAGCAGGGCGAGCAGCGGCCCGGCCGAGGCCAGGTACGTGTCCCGGTGTACGTCGGCCATCGCCTTCGGGGACCAGTCCGCCGAGCCGGAGAGCAGCTCGCGGATGCGGTTGGCGCGGTGCGGGGGCGCGAACTCCACGCCGAGCGGCGAGGCGATCCCGCGGGCGTTGGCCATGACGGCGAAGCCCTGCACGGGCTCGGCGGGGGTCTCGGCCCAGCCCTGCCAGGCGTACTGCGGGTCCCAGGCGGGCACCGGGTGCAGGCGGTTGGCCGGGTGGCGCAGCGGGACGGCGCCGGCGACGCGGTGCAACAGGCCGCCCTCGGTGTCGGCGGCGTGGACCACGTTGACGGGTTCGGCCCAGCCGTCGAGGGCGGCGTCGATGTCGGCGACGGTACGGGCGCGCAGCAGCGCGGGGAGGGAGGCGAAGCCGAGGTCCCGGCGGACGCGCGGCGGGTAGCGCAGCGAGAGGGTGCGGGCGGTGCCGTCGGCCGCCTCCTGGGTGATCACCGGGCCGCGCGGGGTCTCCAGCACCTCCACCTCGACGGGGGCGGCCCCGGCGACGGTGATGGTCTCGGTGTGGTGGTGGACGGGCTCCCAGGCGCCGTCGGGGCCCAGCGCCTCGGTGGCGGCGCCCTGGCCGCGCAACTGCTCGACGTACAGGTCCTGGTAGTCGGCCATGGCGTTGGTGATCGCCCAGGCGGCGGTGCCGGTGTGGCCGAAGTGGGCGAGGCCGGGGATGCCGGGGACGGCCAGGCCGAGGACGTCGTACTCGGGGCAGGCGAGGCGTATCTGCTGGTAGACGCCCGGGTCTTCGATGAAGCGGTGCGGGTCGCCCGCGATGATGGCGGCGCCGGTGGTCGTGCGCTCGCCCGGGACCAGCCAGCCGTTGCTGCCGGCGGTGCCGGGGCCGTCGGTGGCGAAGAGGGTGACGGCGTCGTCGCCGAGGGCGCGGGCCACGCGCTCGCGCCACAGCTTGGTGGCGAAGCCGGCGAAGAGGATGTGGGTGGCGATCCAGACGGCGAGGGGGACCCAGGGGTCCCAGGGCGCGGGGGCGTGCGTGACGCGGTCGTCGCGGCGGGCGCCTTCGGCCAGGCCGTCGTTGACCCCGTCGACGTAGGCGCGGACCCAGGCGGCGGTCTCCGGGTCGTCGCTCTCCAGCGCCTCCCAGCAGCGCCGGGCGGTGTCGTCGAGCCGGCTCTGGCGGGCGAACCGGTCCCAGGTCACGGAGTCGGGGCCGAGGATCGAGGCGCTGGTGCCCTGGGCGCGGTGGCGCTCGACCTCCAGCTGCCAGGCGCGGTCCACGGCGGTCGTGCGACCCTGGGCGTAGGAGAGTTGGAGCGCGTCGGGGGCCTGGACATGGGGGATGCCCCATTCGTCCCGGTAGAGCTCATAGACGGCCGCGTTGCTCACAAGGCTCACACTCTTCCCCAAGCGCGTTTAGGTTAGGCTGACCTAACTATAAGGGGAAGGGTGGGATGCACATGGGCGTCGGTACCGGCGTCGTGAAGGGCTGGGAGGGCGTGGTCCTCAAGCTCATGCGGGGCAAGGACTTCACGTTCACGGTCACGGGGGCGGAGCAGGTCACGGAGCACTACCGCCGGGTCCACCTGTCGGACGGCGGACTCCTCGCCGCGGCGGGGGAGTCGCTGCACCCGACGATGTGGGTGCGGCTGTGGTTCGCGGGCGACGGCAAGCCGCACCAGCGGGCGTACACGCTGGTCGACCCGGACCCGGCCGCGGGGACCTTCTCGATCGAGTTCGCCCTGCACGACGGGGTCGCGAGCGACTGGGCGCGCGGCGCGCGGGCGGGCGACACCGTGGAGGCCACCGTCCAGGGCACGGGGTTCGAGAGCCCGGAGCCGGCGCCCGCGCGGCTGCTGGTGGTCGGTGACCCGGCATCGCTCCCGGCCATCAACTCCCTGCTGGACGCCCACCCGGACACCCCGGCGACGATCTGGTTCGAGACGCAGCACGCCTCGGACGCGGAGCTGCCCGTACGGCTGGACCCCGAACGGCACGAGATCCGCCGTGTGGTGCGGGGCGGGGACGTGTCCCTGAGCGAGCGGGTACGGGCCGAACTGCCGGGCCTGGTGGACGACCCGGCATCGGCGTACGTCTGGCTCGCCTGCGACACGGTGACCACGCGCGCCCTGACGGCGTACCTGCGCAAGGACCTGGCCCTGCCCAAGGCCCGGGTGAACGCGCTGGGTTACTGGCGGCCCACCGCGGCCTGAGGCCGGCCGGGCCGGTGGGGGGTGGCGGCTCGGGTGGCTGTGGCGGCTCGGGTGGCGTCCGCGGCGGGTCAGGCGCCGGTGGCGCCGTCGATGGCCTCGCGGAGGAAGTCCGCGTGGCCGTTGTGGCGGGCGTACTCGTGGATCATGTGCAGCATGACGAGGCGGAGCGAGGCGTCCTCCTCCCACTTCGCGACGTGGGCCGTCACCTCCAGGGACTCGGCGGCGGCCTCCACCTCCCGGGCGTGCGCCACCTCCGACTCCCACGCGGCGAAGGCCTCGGCGCGGGTCGAGTCGGCGGCGTCGTACGCCGCCTGGAAGTCGTACGTGTCCGACCACAGGTGCGGGACGTCCGCGCCGCCGATGGTCCGGCGGAACCAGTGGCGCTCGACCTCCGCCATGTGGCGCACCAGGCCCAGCAGGGACAGCGTGGACGGCGGCATCGAGGCGCGGCGCAGCTCTTCGTCGCCGAGGCCCTCGCACTTCCAGGCGAGGGTGGCCCGGTGGTAGTCGAGGTACGCGCGCAGGGTCTCGCGCTCGTCCCCGGTCAGGGGAGGTCCGATGCGTTCCATGGACGTGATCTTGCCTCGTCCCTCCCGGCCGGGGGAAGACGTCCGCCGCAGCCGCCCCCCGAGACGCACGCCCCCGGCCCCCGGTCCGTGCCGCCCACCCTGCTCCCCGCGGCCCTCATCCGCGCCCCCACCGCAGCGGCCCCCGCATCCCGCCAGGCCCCCCGGCCCCGGCCTGCGCCCCGTTGGGCCACCGTCCCCCGGAGCCCGCGCCGGCCTGCGCCCCGCCCCGGCTTGCGCCCCGGCCTGCACCCCGCCCCGGCCTGCGGCCTGTGCCGGCCTGCACCCCGCCCCGGCCTGCGGCCTGTGCCGGCCTGGGGCCTGTGGCGGCCTGCGGCCTGTGCCGGCCTGCGCCCCGCCCCGGCCTGCGGCCTGTGGCGGCCTGGGGCCTGTGCCGGCCTGGGGCCTGTGCCGGCCTGGGGCCTGTGCCGGCCTGGGGCCTGTGCCGGCCTGGGGCCTGTGCCGGCCTGGGGCCTGTGCTGGCGTGGGGTCGTCGGCCTGCGGCCCGTGACGGCCTGGGGCCTGTGCCGGCCTGCGGCCTGTGCGGGCCTGGGGCCCGTCCCGGCCTGTGGCTCGTGCCGGTCCGGGGCATGTGACGGCCTGTGCCCCGTCTTGGCCGGGGGCCGTGACGGGAACGCCCCGTCCGGGTCTGCAGCCTGTGCTGGCGTCGGGTCTGTCCTGGCCTGGGGCCCGTGCTGGCCTGGGGGCCGTGACGGTCTGTGGCTCGTGCCGGTCCGGGGCATGTGACGGCCTGTGCCCCGTCTTGGCCCGGGGGCCGTGACGGCCCGCGGCCCGCGGCCCGTCCCGGCCGCCGTCCATCGGTGCGGGTCCCTCGGCCCGGGGGGAACGCCCCGTCCGGGTCTGCGGCCTGTGCCGGCCTGCAAGGTCTGTCCTGGCCTGCGGCCCGTGACGGCCCGCGGCCGGGCGACGGGTGCGCACCGCGCCCTCCGGCGGGAGCGGTCCAGGCGGTGAGGCAAGGCGGCCGCCGCATGGCCGGGCGTGCTGCGTTCGTAGGGCGGCGCCGCAGCCGTGGGGAGGCCGGGCAGGCCTACGCGGCCGGGGTCCAGACGTAGGGGACCGTCACGCCCAGGACGTCGAAGCCGAGGCGTTCCAGGATCGGGCGGCTGTCGTCCGAGGCGTCCACCTGGAGGTAGCGGATGCCGCGCTCCGCCGCGATGCGGGCGCGGTGGGCCACCAGCAGCCGGTAGATGCCGCGGCCACGCCACTCGGCCACCGTGCCGCCGCCCCACAGGCCCGCGAAGGACCCTCCCGGCAGCATCTCCATCCGGGCCGCGCTCACCGGGGTGTCGCCGGCCATCGCGAGGACCGCCTCGATGCGGTCGGGCTCGTTGCTCAGCATGCTGAGCAACTGCTGACGGATGCGCGGTCGGTCAGTGCCGAAGGCCTGCCGGTGGACCTCCATCATCAGGTCCACCCCCTCCTCGTCCTTCACCACCCGCAGCGTGATCCCCTCCGGCGGCGCCACCGGCAGCGCCGCGAGGTCCGCCACCCGGCACACCATCAGCGTCTCCGCCGGCTCCGCCACGAAGCCGGCGGCCCGCAGTCGCTCCCCGAGGTCGGCCGGGCCGTCGTAGTCGTACAGCTTCCACTCGAACTCCGCGGACTCGCCCCCCGCCGCCCGACCCGAGAAGTACGCCACCTGCTCCGCGATGGCCACGTCCGCCGTCCCCTCGTCGAGGTCCGACCAGAGCACGCCGTTCCAGCCGAGGCCGGGCACGCTCTGCCGTACGACGCCACCCACCCGCTCCACGCGCGCCTCGGCCGCGTCCGGCCGGGCATCGCGGCGCATCTCCGCGTCGTACTCGGCGCGTACTTTCATCAGCTCATCAAGATCCATGTTCATCGCACCAGCTCACCAGCGGCCACCCCGCGTGCACAAGTGCATTAGCCTCGCCCCGTGAACGACCACCACGCCCCGCCCCTCGCCGTCTACACCGGCAAGGCCACCCCCGACGCCGCCGCAGACCGCGGCTGGCTCCTCGGACACTTCAAGGAGCCGGGCGATCCCCGCCACAGCGAGGACGTGGAGATCAAATGGGGCGTCCACCCGAAGGGCGAAGAGCGGGCGCAGTGGGTCACGGGCGAGGCCCGTACCGCCCTGCAGGTGCTCATCAGCGGACGCTTCCGGCTGGAGTTCCCGGGGCGCAGCGTCGTCCTCGCCGAACAGGGGGACTACGTCGTCTGGGGGCGCGGCGTCGACCACTCCTGGTACGCGGAGGAGGACGCGGTGGTGCTCACGGTCCGCTGGCCCTCCGTCCCGGGCTACCGGGCCGATCCGCCCACCGACCCTCCCACGGACCAGCCCACGGCGGCGCCGACGGACCCGCCGCCCCGAGAGTCCTAGGTCCCGCACCTTCCCGAACGCCCTGTGACGATCCCCACGAATGGGGCCAACGATCACGAAACGCTGCGATCGTGAAGGTGTAGACCAGCCTGGGCCATGCCTCCGGGGCGATCCCCCGGAACACCGGCCGGACCTTCACACACACAAGCGTTCAGTGTTCATGCGTTCTTTGCGACGGGCCGTTCCCCGGTAAAGATCCGAACCACCAGGGAGCTCGTCCGTTGGCAGCAATCGCGCGGTGGTGCATGCGGCACCGACTCGTCGTCGTCCTGCTCTGGCTGCTCGCACTCGGCGGGACCGCCGCGGCCGCGGCCACCGCGGGAAGTGCCTTCTCCAACGACTACGAGGTCCCCGGCACCGAGTCCAGCAAGGCGCACGCCCTGCTGCGCGAGGGGTTCCAAGGCCAGGGCGGGGACACCGACACCATCGTGTGGCGGGCCCCGGACCATCAGCGCGTGACGACGCCCGACGTCGAGCAGCGGATGACGCGCGCGCTCGACACCATCGCGAAGCTCCCGGGCGTCGGATCGGTCGCCGGCCCTTACGGCCCGGCCCCCGAGAGCGCCGCCCAGATCAGCCGCGACGGGCGCACCGCCTACGCCGTGGTCACCTTCGACCGCAACGCCGACTCGGTGCCCAAGTCCGAGGCCAAGGCCGTCGTCGCCGCCGCGAAGAACCCGGCCACCGAGGCCGACGGGCTCCAGGTCGAACTCGGCGGCCGCGCCATCGGCCTCACCGAAGCCCCCAGCGCGCACCTCGCCGAGGTCATCGGCGTCGCCATCGCCGCCCTGGTCCTCTTCCTCGCCTTCGGCTCGCTCGCCGCGAGCCTGCTGCCCATCGCGACCGCACTGGTCAGCGTGGGCACGGCGTACTTCGGCATCACCCTCCTCGGGCACGCCATGCCGGTCGCCGACTTCGCCCCGATGCTCGGTACCCTCGTCGGCCTCGGTGTCGGCATCGACTACGCGCTGTTCATCGTCACCCGGCACCGCAAGGGCCTGGGGCGCGGCCTCGCCGTCGAGGAGGCGGCCGAGAGCGCCGTCGCCACCACCGGCCGGGCCGTCGTCTTCGCCGGGGCCACCGTCTGCATCGCACTGCTCGGCATGCTCGTGCTGAGGCTGAACTTCCTCAACGGCGTCGCCATCGCCGCCTCCCTCACCGTGGTCCTCACCGTCGCCGCCTCGGTGACGCTGCTGCCCGCCCTGCTCTCGTACATCGGCACGCGCGCCCTCTCGCGCCGCGAGCGCCGCAAGCTGGCCGCCGAGGGTCCGCGGCCCGAGTCGGTCACCGGCTTCGCCGCCCGCTGGTCGGCCTTCGTGGAGCGCCACCCCAAGCTGCTCGGGATCGTCGCCACGCTGGTCATGGTGGTGCTGGCGCTGCCCACGCTCTCCCTGCACCTGGGCACCTCCGACCAGGGCAACAACCCGGCCGGCTCCACCACGCGCAAGGCCTATGACCTGCTCGCGGAGGGCTTCGGCCCCGGCGTGAACGGCCCGCTGAGCGTGGTCGCCCGCCTCGACGGCGCCGGCGACCGGCTCGCCGTCGAGCGGCTGGCCGAGTCGCTCCGTACGACCGAGGGCGTCGCCTCCGCGGGGCCGGCCGTCCTCAACCGCAGCGGCGACACCGCGGTCCTGACCGTCGTACCGGACTCCGCCCCGCAGTCCCGGGCCACGAGCGACCTGGTCGACACGCTGCGCTCGGAGGTCATCCCGCGCGCCGCGCACGGCAGCTCCATGGACGTCCACGTCGGCGGTGTGACCGCCGGCTACGACGACTTCGCCGAGGTCATCATCGGCAAACTGCCGCTCTTCGTCGGCGTGGTCATCGCCCTCGGCTGTGTGCTCCTGCTGCTGGCCTTCCGCTCCATAGGCATCCCCGTCAAGGCGGCGGCCATGAACGTCGCCGCCGTCGCCTCCTCCTTCGGGGTCGTCGTCGCGATCTTCCAGTGGGGCTGGGGCAGTGAGCCGCTGGGCCTGGGCAGCGCCGGCCCGATCGAGCCCTTCCTGCCGGTGATCATGGTCTCGGTCCTCTTCGGGCTGTCCATGGACTACCAGGTCTTCCTGGTCAGCCGGATGTACGAGGAGTGGCTGGAGACCGGTGACAACAAGCGGGCCGTCCGCGTCGGCCTCGCCGAGACCAGCCGGGTGATCAACTCGGCCGCCGTCATCATGATCTCCGTCTTCCTGGCCTTCGTGCTCAGCGGCGACCGGATCATCGCGATGTTCGGCATCGCGCTGGCCGCGGCCGTGGCGCTCGACGCCTTCGTCCTGCGCACCCTCCTGGTGCCGGCCCTGATGCACATGCTGGGCGGTGCCAACTGGTGGCTGCCGGCCTGGCTCGACCGCCGACTGCCCAAGATCAGCATCGAGCCCCCGGAGCGCCGTCCGCATGCGACACTGCCCGCGCAGCGGCCCGGCACGGACGACGCCAGAAGCGAGGACGGCGCCGACCGCGCGACCGCAACCCGGTGACCCGGCCGCCGGCCGGACGAGACCCAAGGACGAGCCCGCATGTTCTCGATAGACCTCGCCGACGACGCTCAGCTCTTCCCGCTGGAGGTCCGGCACGCCGAGGAGTTCCTGGCCCACATGAACCGCGGCCGGGAGTACATCGGCCGCTACGTGGGCCTCCCCGACGTCACCGCCGACCTCGACTCGACGCGGACCTACCTCGCCAACTACGCGCAGAAGGCCGCCACCGACACCGGGCGCCTCTACGGCATCCGCGTCGACGGCACCCTCGTCGGCGGAGTCCTCTTCCGGACCTTCGACGCCGGCTCCGGCACCTGTGAGGCCGGCTGCTGGCTGGAGCCGACCGCGGCCGGCCGGGGCCTGGTGACCAAAGCCTGCCGCATCCTGATCGACTGGGCCTTCCGGGACCGCGGCATGCACCGCGTGGAGTGGCACGCCGCGAGCGAGAACAAGAAGAGCCTCGCCGTCGCCGCGCGGCTCGGCATGACCCGCGAGGGCGTCATGCGGCAGAACGACCTCCACCACGGCGTCCGCCAGGACACCGAGATCTGGGCGGTCCTCGCCGACGAATGGCCCCCGGTCACCCCTGCCTGAGACCACGCGCCGCGGGTCCCGCGAAGGGCCCGCGGCCGGTCCGGCCGGGCGGCGTCCCGCGATTCGGCGGATTTTAAGAAACCTCTCAGACAAGCCGCCTACCGTGCCCCGCATGGACACCACGAAGACCCCCGCCCCGACCGCTCCCGAGGCGGACTCCGCCGAGCCCAAGGCCGCCGCGGAAGCGGCCGAGGCCGGTACGAACACCCCGGCCGACCTGAAGAAGGCCGACGCCGCCGAGCCGGCCGGCACCACCGAGGACGCCGAGTCCGCCGAGGACCTCGAAGACGGTCTCGCGGCCACGGACGACGACGAGCTCGACGAACTCGACGAGCAGCCCAGCGGCGTGGCCGCCGCGGCCTCCGCCGTCGTCGCCGCCGGTCTCGGCCTCGTCGCCCTCAGCGGCAGCTGGGTCTCGCGCGTCATAGCCGAGCGCCAGACCCTCATCGGCCAGATCGAGTCGGCCAACGCCACCACCACCGAGGCCAAGATCGAGGCCCTGTACGGCGACGCCTGGCACCTCACCGCGCTGGTCAACGGCGTCGTGTCCACCCTGGCCCTGCTCATCGCCGTCTTCGTGCTGGCCCGCCCCGCCTTCGGCGCCCCCGGCCGCACCCTCCCGACCTGGGTCCGCTCCGTGGCCTGGGCCGGCGTCGCCCTCGGCGCCCTCGGCGTACTGCTCTTCGGCCTCATGTACTTCGACATCCTCGTCCCCCTCCCGACCGCTCCGGCTGCGGGCTAAGTACTGCCTTGGTCCCCCTCAGGGACCCGCGGCCCGGGACTAAGGCCCCCCAGGCCGTACAGATGAGGCATGCGCCCGATGTGGCGGTACCCCCTGGGACGAGATTCTTGGATCACACCGAACGAGGTGCCCGAGAAACCCGACCAGGGAGTACGAGATGTTCGAGTACGAGATCGCCAACGCCCGCCGCGCCGACCTGATCCGCGAGGCCGACGAGTACCGCCTCGTCAAGGACGCCAAGCGCGCCCGCCGCTCCTCGCGAAGCCAGGAACCCGAGGGGTCGGTGAGAGGACACCGCAGCCGCTTCACCCGCGCCGCGTAACCCGCGTCGCGAAGCGTGTGGACCGGCACGTGATGGGAAGCGCACGGATATCGACTGCCGCCGGGCAGGAAGCCTGTGCCATGCTCGGCGGCGTGGAGACCAGATCTGTCAGCCCGGTGTTCGTCGGCCGAGCCGACGAACTGGCCATACTCACCGACACCCTGACGCGAGCCGCCGGCCAGGAGCCGCAGGCGCTGCTCGTCGGGGGCGAGGCGGGCGTCGGCAAGACCCGCCTCACCGAGGAGTTCATCGGCGAGGCGACCCGCCGCGGCGCGGTGGTCGCAGTCGGAGGCTGTGTGGAGATCGGGGCGGAGGGACTTCCCTTCGCCCCGTTCTCGACGGCCCTGCGCACCCTGCACCGGCAACTGCCCGAGGAGTTGTCCGCGGCGGCCGCCGGCCAGGAGGACGAACTCGCCCGGATCCTCCCCGAACTCGGCGAGACCCCGCGCGGCCCGCACGACGAGGAGAGCACGGCCCGGCTCTTCGAGCTGACGGCCCGGATGCTGGAGCGGCTCGCCGCCGACCGCACCGTCGTCCTCGTCCTGGAGGACCTGCACTGGGCGGACAGCTCCACCCGGCACCTGCTGGCCTACCTCTTCCGCACCCTCAACACCGGCCGGCTCGTCGTGGTCGCCACCTACCGCGCCGACGACGTCCACCGCCGCCACCCGCTGCGCCCGCTCCTGGCCGAGCTGGACCGGCTGCGCACCGTCCACCGCATCGAACTGCCCCGCTTCAACCGGGCCGAGGTGCGCCGCCAGCTCGCCGGCATCCTGGCCTCGCAGCCCGCCGAGGACTTCGTCGACTCGGTCTTCGAACGCTCCGACGGCAACGCCTTCTTCGTCGAGGAACTCGTCGCCTCCCGGGCGAGCGGCTGCCGCACCGGGCTCACCGAATCCCTGCGCGACCTCCTGCTCGTCCGCGTCGAGGTGCTCCCGGACGCCACCCAGCGCGTGGTCCGCATCGTCGCCGAGGGCGGCTCCACCGTCGAGTACCCGCTGCTGCGCGCCGTCACCCGGCTCACTGAGGACGAGCTGATCGAGGCCCTGCGGGCCGCCGTCGGCGCCAACATCCTGCTCGCCACCCCCGACGGGGACGGCTACCGCTTCCGCCACTCGCTGGTCCGCGAGGCCGTCAGCGACGACCTGCTGCCCGGCGAGCGCGCCCGCGTCAACCGCCGCTACGCCGAGGCGATGGAGGCCGACGACTCGCTGGTCCGCGCCGAGGAGCGGGTCATCCGGCTCGCGAGCTACTGGTACTGCGCCAACGACACCGCCAAGGCCCTGCCCGCCGTGCTCGCCGCCTCCGTGGCCGCCCGCCGCCGGCACGCCTACTCCGAGCAGCTGCGGCTGCTGGAGCGGGCCATGGAGCTGTGGGAGAGCGCCCCGCACGAGGTACGCGAACAACTGCGCCCGGCGGACTACACCGAGGTGTACCCGCCCTGCGGCTGCGACCCGGCGACCACCCCGCTCCAACGGCTGGACCTGCTGGCCGAGGCGACGGTCGCGGCCCGCTTCGGAGGTGAGCGCGAACGCGCCCTGAAGTTCACCAAGACCGCCCTGCGGATGCTGGACGACGGCCAGGACCCGCTGCGCGCCGCCTGGTTCTGGACCGAGCGCTCCCGGCTCGTCGCCGGCCTGGCCCGCGGCGACGGCTGGGCGGAACTCGCCAAGGCGCAGGAGCTCGTCCGGGGGCTGCCCCCGTCCCAGGTGCACGCCGACGTCCTGGTCCGGGCCGCGAGCTGGGGCATGCTCCACAACCCCGGCCCCGACAACCTCGCGGCCGCCGAACGCGCCGTGGAGTACGCGCGGATGGTTGGCGCCGAGGACACCGAACTCAACGCCCGGATCACGATCGGCAGCCTGCTCACCGATGCCGGCGAGCCCGAGCGCGGCCTCGCCGAGATGCACGACGTCAAGGAACGGGCCACCGAACTCGGGCTCGTCATGCTGGCGGGACGTGCACATATCAACATCACCTCTCAGTTGGAAGGACTGGGGCGGTCCCAGGAGGCCGTGGAGGTGGCCTTGCAGGGAGCCCGGCTCGTTCACAAATCACAGCTGCTGGACACCGAGGCCTGGGTCCGCGGGAACATGGCGGAGAGCCTGTACAGCCTCGGCCGCTGGGACGAGGCCGCCGAGGAGGCCCGGCGCACCCTGCACGTCGGCTCCAGCGCCGCACCGCGCGCCTCGGCCTGCGCCCGGCTGGCCTATCTGGCCCTGGCCCGCGGCGAGTTGACCGAGGCGGCCGCCAAGCTCGCCGAGGCCCACGCCTACTTCGGCACCCACGACGCCCAGCCCCAGCACCGGCTGCCGCTCTACCGCCTCGCCATCGGCGTGGCCGCGGGGGAGGGCCGCATAGCCGACGTCCGCACCGAGACGGCCGCGGCCGTCGACTACGGCTTCCCGCTCGGCCACCACCGCTACGCCTGGCCGCTGCTCCTCGCCTCGGCCTCGGCGGAGGCGGACGCCCGCGGCCTCCCGGTCGCCGACGCCGGCCGGGACGCGGCCGTGGCCGTACTGCGCAGCGCCGCCCGCACCCTCGCCACCCCGGCGCCGGTGTGGGCCGCCCACGCCGAGTACCTCCGCGCCGAGCTGCTCCGGGCCGAAGCCCAGGACACCGCGGCCGACTGGACCGCCGTCGAGGCGGCCGTACGCCCGCTGGACCGCCCGTACCTGCTGGCCAGGGCCCGCCACCGGCGCGCCGAGGCCCTGCTGATGTGCGGCCACCGCGACCCCGCGGCGGAGCTGCTCCGCGATGCCTACGCCACGGCCGAGCACCTCGGCGCCCGCCGGCTCCGCGAGGACCTGGCCCTGCTCGCGCAGCGCGCCAGGCTCCCGCTCACAGCTGTGGACACCCCCCGGGCCCTGCCCGAGCCGGACACCGACCCGGCCGAGGCCCTGGGCCTGACCAGTCGCGAGAAGGACGTACTGCGTCTGGTGGCGGCGGGGCACACCAACCGCCAGATCGCCGAGGAGCTCTTCATCTCCCCGAAGACGGCCAGTGTGCACGTCTCGAACATCCTGGCGAAGCTGGGCGTCGCCGGCCGGGGCGAGGCGGCCGCCCTCGCCCACCGGCTGCGGCTCTTCGCCCCCGCGGCACCGGCCGTCCGGTGATCCCCGAAGCCGACCGGACGGCCTAGGACTCGGGGGCCTCCGGATCGGCCGGGCGTATGAGCACCCTGCCGGACTCCAGGTCTATCGGTCCGCGTCCCGGGTCGCCGTCACCCACGTCGGTCCGGGACAGCTCCAGCCGCTTCTTCTCGTCGTTCGTGTGCTTGCGACCCGGGTTGAACAGTTCCTCGATCATGTTGAACACCACGCACACCGCACCTCTCGTCCCCTGCCGGGGCCATGCCGGCTACCGCACCGTCAGTGTCAGGATCCTGTCGTCGCCCGCTTCCGGCGACCCGCGCCCGTCCGTCTCGCTCGTGACCAGCAGCAATCTGTCCCCGCCAAGGGGCACCACCGTGCGCAGCCGTCCGTACTTGCCTTCGAGGAAGGCCTCGGGCTCCGCCGCCAGACCCGTCCCGGCCAGGGGGATGCGCCACAGCCGGTTCCCCTTCAGCCCGGCCATCCAGATCGACCCCTCCGCCCAGGCGATCCCGCTCGGCGAGGCTTCGTCGGTCTTCCACACCGCCACCGGATCGCGCAGGCCCGGCTTGCCGGCCCTGCCCTCCGCCATCGGCCAGCCGTAATTGCCGCCGGGCTCGATCAGATTCAGCTCGTCCCAGGTGTTCTGGCCGAACTCCGCCGCCCACAGCCGTTTGTCCTTGTCCCAGGCGAGGCCCTGGACATTGCGGTGCCCGTACGAATAGATGACGGAGTCGGCCTCGGGGTTGCCGTGCACCGGATCCCCGTCCGGGGTCATCCGCAGGATCTTGCCGCCCAGCGACTTCTTGTCCTGCGCCAGCCCGGTCTCACCGGTCTCGCCCGTCCCTGCATAGAGCATCTTGTCCGGGCCGAAGGCGATCCGGCCGCCGTTGTGGATCAGGCCCTTGGGAATGCCCCGGAACACCGTGTCGGGGGCGCCCAGTTGCTGCCCGGCCGGCCGCTGATCGTCATAGCGCAGCCGGGCGATCCGATTGTCGGACTCGGTCGTGAAGTAGACGTACACCATGTGGTCCGAGGCGAAGGAGGGGGACAGGGCCAGCCCCAGCAGACCGCCCTCGCCGCCCGGTGCCACGCCGGGAACCTTCCCGATCGGCGTCACCGCGCCCGTGGCCACATCCACCCGGCTGACCGTGCCCTTGTCCCGGGAGGCGACCAGGAGATTCCCGTCGGGCAGGGCGGCCACGCCCCACGGCGACTCCAGGCCCTTGGCCACCTCGCCGGTCACCGTCACCGCGCCCTTGGCCGGCGGCCCCGAGGCCTGGGAGGACGCCGACGGCCCGCCCGACGCCGCCGACGGCGAGGCAGTGGCCCCCGAACCCGGTGGCGAGCCGCCTGTTCGCGCCCCCGGCCCGCCCGCAGGCGAGCACCCGCCGGCCAGCAGGGCCCCGCACCCGGCCAGCGCGAGCGCCGCCACTGCCCTCCCGGGCCGGGCGCCTGCCCCCGCACGCCCCGCCGCCGCCACTGCCCGCCCGGAACCCAGTCCGTATCGCATGGTCCTGCTCCCCTCCGGTCCGCCGATCGCGCCCTTACACATGACTCAACAGCCTCGGCCGGTCCCGAAGTTCCACCCCTCGTACACCCGATCGAGTGGTTGTGGGGCAGCCGCGATCGGCCCTGCTCAGTCCCAGGCCCCGACCGCCGGCGGGAGCGCCGCCAGGTCCGCCAGGTCCGCGGGCGTCAGCCGCACCTGCGCCGCGCGCGCGTTCTCCGCCGCCCAGCGCGCCCGCTCGGCCCCCGGCACCGGCACCACCTGCGGCCCCTGGGCCAGCACCCACGCCAGCGCCACCTGCGCCGCCGTGACCTCGGGCCCGTGCCGCCGCGCCACCTCCCGCAGCCCCGCCACCAGCACCTGGTTCGCCGCCATGGCGTACGCCGTGAACCGTGGATGCCGGGCCCGCACGTCCTGCGACTCGAAGCCCTCGCCCGGGGTGAGCGTCCCGGTCAGGAACCCGCTCCCCAGCGGCATCGCCGCCAGGAACCCGACCCCGCGCGCCGCGCACCACGGCAGCAGCTGCCACGCCGCCTCCGGCGACCACAACGACAGCTCCGCCTGCACCGCGCTCACCGGGAACACCTGCTGCGCCCGCTCCAGGTGCCGCAGGGTCGCCGCGTACGCAGGGTCCCCGCGCCGCCCCGCCCCGGGCCCCGCACCGGCGCCCAGCGCGCAGAACCCGAGGGCCCGCACCTTCCCCGCGCCCACCAGCTCCGCCATGGCGCCCCAGGTCTCCTCCACCGGGACGTCCGGATCCACCCGGTGCAGCTGGTACAGGTCTATGACGTCGGTCCGCAGCCTGCGCAGCGAGGCGTCGCAGGCCCGCCGCAGGTAGCCCGGCCGCCCGTCGGCCACCACGTGCTGCTCGCCCGCCCGCAGCCCCACCTTGGCCGACACGAACGCCTCGGACCGGCGCTCCCGGAGCACCCGCCCGAGCAGCAGCTCGTTGGTGTACGGGCCGTACAGGTCGGCGGTGTCCAGCAGGTTGGCCCCCAGGTCGAGCGCCATGTGCACCGCGGCCAGCGACCGGGCGCCCGCGTCCTCCCGCTGCCGGCGCGAAGGCCCGTACGCCCAGCTCATCGGCATGCACCCGAGCCCGACGGCGCCCACCGCCAATGCACCCGCCCCGATCGACCTGCGCTCCACCCGTGCGTCCCCCCGCCCTCTCTCCCGCTCCGGCGAACAAACTAACGGCTTGATCAGAATGCCTTGGCATAGCCTCGGGATCATGACCGCAAAGACCGGGGACGTCTGGCTCCCCTTCCCCGCCGAGGAGTTCCAGGGCCTGCCCGACTCCTTCCGATACCGACACTGGGACGGTGAGGAGACCTTCCCGGCCGACCCGGCCGACTGCGTCTTCTACGTCACCCCGTACATGAAGTCCGCCGAGGTCACCCTGCGCCCGCTGGCGGCCATGGCGGACCTGCGGGTCGTGCAGACCCTGACCGCCGGCATCGACCACGTGCTCGGCGGCCTCGCCGACCTGCACCCCGGCGTACGGCTGTGCAACGCGCGTGGCGTCCACGAGGCGAGCACCGCCGAGCTCGCGCTCACCCTGGTCCTGGCCTCCCTGCGGGGCATCCCGGGCATGGTCCGCGGCCAGGACCGCGAGGAGTGGCACGGGGGCTTCTACGAGGCGCTGGCCGACAAGTCCGTACTGATCGTCGGGTACGGGTCCATCGGCGCGGCCATCGAGGACCGGCTGGCGTCGTTCGAGTGCGGGCGGATCGAGCGGGTCGCCCGCTCGGCCCGCACCACCGACCGCGGGCCGGTGCGCGCACTCGCCGAACTGCCCCGACTGCTCCCGCAGGCCGACGTGGTGATCCTCTCCGCGCCCCTCACCGAGCAGACCCGCGGCCTGGCGGGCGCCGAGTTCCTCGGCCGCATGAAGGACGGAGCGCTGCTGGTCAACGTCGCCCGCGGCCCCGTCGTCGACACCAAGTCCCTGCTCGCGGAACTGGAGTCCGGGCGGCTGCGCGCCGCGCTGGACGTGACCGATCCGGAACCGCTGCCTCCAGGCCACCCGCTCTGGCATGCTCCCCATGTCCTGATCACGCCCCATGTCGGCGGCAGCAGCTCGGCGTTCGAGCCACGGGCGAAGCGGCTCGTGGCGCGCCAGCTGAATCGCTTCGCCGTCGGAGACCCCGTGGAGAACACGGTGTTCATCACCGAGTGACGTGTGATGCGCACGCTCCGGAGTCACCCGGATGCGCTCAGTGGGCACAACTCCCCGGTTGGTGACGGAGCGTAGAGAATCTATGTCCCTGAGTGACGAAAGTGGTGTATCGTCCGGAACAAGGGGCTGCGCCACGAACGTCTGGCGCTGGGGAGTGATCGGACACTTTGGGGGGCGACGGGCGATGTACGGCCAATGGACGAAGGATCCGACGCGGCAAGGCCGCCGGAGGCGACGACGATGGGGTGCGCCGGAACCAGCCAGCGAGGGGGACCGGTGAGTGCCCCGGGGGCGGCGCTCCTGACCCGGGGGCCCGCCCCTGGCGGAGGCCGGGGGGTCGCCGTCCAGGCACTCCTGGCCGTGGTGTGGGGCGGATACGCGGTCGGCGCCGGAATCGGCTGGGGCACCAGCCAACTCGCCGACATCATGGGAGACTTCGGCCTCAGTGCGGCCGCCCTCCTCGCCGCCGTGTCCTGCTACCGGTACGCGCGCACGCATGCGAACCGAGACCGGCTCGCCTGGCTGCTCTTCGCCCTCTCGTCCCTGATGTCCGCCTGCGGGAACGCGGTCTGGGGCTGGTACGAGGTCGTCGTCCACAAGGAGATGCCGAACCCGTCTCCGGCCCAGTTCTTCTTCCTCTGCTTCGCCCCGCCCGCCATCGTGGGCCTGCTCGTCCTCGCCAAACGCCCGATCACCCGGGCCGGCTGGGTCTGCCTCGCCCTCGACTCGTGGCTCATCGCGGGATCGCTGCTCACCCTCTCGTGGAGCCTGGCCCTCGCCAAGGTCGCCCGGTCGCACAGCGCCGGCAGCGTCGCCGGAGCGGCCCTGGAGCTCGCCTACCCGCTGTTAGACATCGCGCTCGTCTCCATGGTGCTGGTCCTCCACTTCAGGCGGTCCGCGAACAACCGCTCCGCCGTCAACACGGCCATCGCCGCGCTCGCGCTCACCGTGCTCTGCGACGCCATCTTCACGTCACCGCTGCTCAAGGAGAGCTACCGCTCCGGCCAGCTCCTCGACGCCGGCTGGTTCGCGGGATCCCTGCTGCTCGCCTACGCGCCCTGGGGCGCCCGCCGGGCCGGCTCCACCCAGGACCTCGCCGAGCCGGCCCGCGGCCTGCGCCCGGTCAGCCGCCCGATCGCGCGGTCGCTGCCCGCGCTCACGCCGTACCTCGCCGCGGCCGTCTGCACCCTCGGCATCCTCTACAACGTGATCGAGAGCCGCAGCGTCGACAAGGTCGTCGTCGTCGCCGGCTGCACCGTCGTCCTCGCCCTGGTCATCCGGCAGGGCATCATGCTCCTCGACAACATCGCGCTCACCCAGGAACTGGCCCAGAAGGAGAACCACTTCCGGTCCCTGGTCCAGGGCTCCAGCGACGTCATCATGATCGCCGCGCCCACCGGGATGCTGCGGTACGTGAGCCCCGCCGCGGCCGGGGTCTACGGCCGCGAGGCGGAGGAGCTGGTCGGCACCGAGCTGGCCACCCTGATCCACCCCGACGACCTCGGCCGCGTCGTCCACGAGGTACGCCGCTTCCTCGCCGCCCCGCCCGCCGAGGAGCCCACGACCCGCATCGAGTGCCGGTTCAAGTCCGGCGCCGGTGAATGGCTCAACGTCGAGTCCACCGTCAACCGCCACCAGGGCGGCCTGATCCTCAACAGCCGGGACGTCACCGAGCGGGTCCGGCTCCAGGCGCAGCTCCAGCACAGCGCCGAGCACGATCCGCTCACCGACCTGCCCAACCGGGCGCTGTTCACCCGCCGGGTCCGCCAGGCACTGGCCGGCCGGCGATCGGGTGACCACAGCACCGCCGTGCTCTTCATCGACCTCGACGGGTTCAAGGCCGTCAACGACACCATCGGCCACCAGGCGGGCGACGAGCTCCTCATCGAGGCCGCGCGCAGGCTCCAGGACTCGGTCCGCGCCGGGGACACTGCCGCGCGGCTCGGCGGGGACGAGTTCGCCGCGCTGATCGTCGGCGACGGCGGCCGGGACCGCAGCGCCCGCGAGTACCAGGTGCACGAGATCGCCGACCGGCTGCGCACCACGCTCGGCCGCCCGTACCGGATCTCGGGCAACGAGGTCCGGGTCGCCGCCAGCATCGGCGTGGCCTTCGCCGATCCCGGCATCACCCCTTCGGACCTGATGCGCAACGCGGATCTCGCGATGTACCGGGCCAAGGCGGGCGGCAAGGACCGGGTCGAGCTGTACGCGCCCCAGATGCAGGCCGAGGTCGTACGCAAGGCCGAGCTGGCCGGCCGGCTGCGCAGCGCGCTGCACGAGGGAGAGTTCGCCCTGCTGCATCAGCCCGTGGTCTCGCTGGCCACCGGCGAGGTGTCGGCGGTGGCCGCGCAGGCCCGCTGGCGGTCCGCCCAGGGGATCCTGTTCACCCCGGCCGAGTTCCTCCGGGTCGCCGAGTGCGGCGAAGGCGCGCACACCACCGGTCCGGACGCCTCCCGTACCGCCGAGCTGGGGCGATGGCTCCTGGAGGCGGCCGTCGAGCAGGCCGCCGAGCGGCACCGGGCCGGGCACGACGTACCCGTGGCCGTCCGGATGACGGCCCAGCGGCTCCTCGACCGCGCCGTACCGCTGGGCTCCATGGAGGCCCTGCTGGCGCGGCACGGGCTGCCCTCCGGGGCGCTGATCCTGGAGCTCGCCGTATCGGACCCCAGAGTGCCCTTCGACGACCTGGAGCGCCGGCTGACGGCCCTGCACCGGGTCGGCGTGGGAATCGCCCTGGACGGCTTCGGCAGCGGCTACGCGGCCATCAGCGCCCTGCGGCGGCTGCCGGTGGACATGCTCAAGCTGGACCGGGGCCTGGTGGAGGGCGTGGTCGAGTCCGCCCGCCTGCACAAGATCACCGCCGGCCTGTTGCGGATCGCAAACGACCTCGGCATGCAGTCGGTGGCCGACGGGGTGGACCTCCCCGAGCAGGTGATGGCACTGCGGGCGATGGGCTGCACGCATGGCCAGGGAATGGCGTTTTCCGGCCCTCTCGACGAGTACAGGCTGCGGCGTGCGCTCGTGCGAGGTACGTTCCCAGTACCGGGCGGGGCGGCTCAACCCGCCTTGGCCGGTGGTTCCGCCGGGGGCTCGATGGTCATCCGTAGAGGCTCACATAATGAGACGCCCGTCCCACCCACTTGACATCCACCTCCCGCCGGAGGGAGGGTCAATGCCATGCGCACCCGAATTCTCGTACTTGGAAAGCGCGTCGGCTGAAGCTGGGGCCAGCATGTCCCCGCTCAACGCACCCGACGCGCTCCCCTCGCTTGCCTCCCGGCACGAGGGGTTTTTTGTTGCACTGGCAACGTCGAATCTCGTAAAACCCTCCTCGTAAAACCCTCAGCTTCGAGAAGAGAATGCCGATGACCGAGCAGGCCACCGGGGCCCACCATCCGCAGCCGCGGGCCCGTAACGGCGGACAGCAGTCCGCCGCCATTGAGCACGTCACGGGTGCGCAGTCCCTCATCCGCTCTCTCGAAGAGGTGGGGTGCGACACCGTCTTCGGCATCCCGGGCGGCGCCATCCTCCCCGCGTACGACCCGATGATGGACTCGACGAAGGTCCGTCACATCCTGGTCCGCCACGAGCAGGGGGCCGGCCACGCCGCCACCGGCTACGCGCAGGCCACGGGCAAGGTCGGCGTCTGTATGGCGACCTCCGGTCCGGGCGCGACGAACCTGGTCACGCCGATCGCCGACGCGCACATGGACTCCGTCCCGCTCGTCGCGATCACCGGCCAGGTCTCCTCCAAGGCGATCGGCACCGACGCCTTCCAGGAGGCGGACATCGTCGGCATCACGATGCCGATCACCAAGCACAACTTCCTGGTGACCAAGGCCGAGGACATCCCGCGGACGATCGCCCAGGCCTTCCACATCGCCTCTACCGGCCGCCCCGGCCCGGTCCTGGTCGACATCGCCAAGGACGCCCTGCAGGCGAAGACCACCTTCTCGTGGCCGCCCACCATGGACCTCCCCGGCTACCGGCCGGTCACCAAGCCGCACGCCAAGCAGATCCGCGAGGCCGCCAAGCTCATCTGCCAGGCCAAGCGCCCGGTCCTGTACGTCGGCGGCGGCGTCATGAAGTCCGGCGCGACCGCCGAACTGAAGGTCCTGGCCGAGCTGACGGGCGCCCCGGTCGCCACCACGCTGATGGCGCTGGGCTCCTTCCCCGACAGCCACCCGCTGCACGTCGGCATGCCCGGCATGCACGGCGCGGTCACTGCGGTCACCGCCCTGCAGAAGTCGGACCTGCTGATCGCGCTCGGAACCCGCTTCGACGACCGCGTCACCGGCAAGCTGGACAGCTTCGCCCCGTTCGCCAAGATCATCCACGCGGACATCGACCCGGCCGAGATCGGCAAGAACCGCGCGGTCGACGTCCCGATCGTCGGTGACGCCCGCGAGGTCATCGCCGACCTGATCCAGGCCGTCCAGGCGGAGCACACCGAGGGCAACGCCGGCGACTACAGCGCCTGGTGGAAGGACCTCAGCCGCTGGCGCGACACGTACCCGCTGGGCTACGACCTGCCCGAGGACGGCATGCTGTCGCCCCAGCAGGTCATCGAGCGGATCGGCGCGCTCGCGCCGCAGGGCACCATCTACGCGGCCGGCGTCGGCCAGCACCAGATGTGGGCCTCGCACTTCGTCAAGTACGAGGAGCCGCGCACCTGGCTGAACTCCGGCGGCGCCGGAACCATGGGCTACGCGGTCCCCGCCGCGATGGGCGCCAAGGTCGGCATGCCCGAGCGCACGGTCTGGGCGATCGACGGCGACGGCTGCTTCCAGATGACCAATCAGGAACTGGTCACCTGCGCGCTGAACAACATCCCGATCAAGGTCGCGATCATCAACAACGGTGCGCTGGGCATGGTCCGCCAGTGGCAGACCCTGTTCTACAACCAGCGGTACTCCAACACCGTGCTGCACGCGGACGAGACGGGCCACGACACGGTCGGCTCCCAGCTCGGCGAGTCCGTCGCCCCCCGCAAGGGCACCCGCGTCCCGGACTTCGTCAAGCTGTCCGAGGCCATGGGCTGCGTGGCGCTGCGCTGCGAGGACCCGGCCGACCTGGACAAGGTCATCGCCGAGGCCAACGCGATCAACGACCGTACGGTCGTCATCGACTTCATCGTCCACGAGGACGCCATGGTGTGGCCGATGGTCGCCGCCGGCACCTCCAACGACGAGGTCATGGCAGCCAGGGGCGTCCGTCCCGACTTCGGCGACAACGAAGACGACTGAGCCGAGAGAGCCGAGAGAGAGAACGCCTCACATGTCCAAGCACACGCTCTCCGTCCTGGTCGAGAACACGCCCGGCATCCTCGCCCGGATCGCCGCGCTGTTCTCCCGCCGCGGGTTCAACATCGACTCCCTCGCGGTCGGGGTCACGGAGCACCCCGACATCTCGCGCATCACCATCGTCGTGAACGTCGAGGACCTCCCGCTGGAGCAGGTGACCAAGCAGCTCAACAAGCTGGTCAACGTGCTCAAGATCGTCGAGCTGGAGCAGCACAACGCCATCGAGCGTGAACTCGTTCTGGTGAAGGTCCGCGCCGACAACGAGACCCGCTCGCAGATCGTCGAGATCGTCCAGCTGTTCCGCGCCAAGACGGTCGACGTCTCCCCGGAGGCCGTCACCATCGAGGCCACCGGCGGCGCCGACAAGCTCGGCGCGATGCTCAAGATGCTGGAGCCCTTCGGCATCAAGGAGCTCGTCCAGTCCGGCACGATCGCCATAGGGCGCGGCGGCCGGTCCATCACGGACCGCAGCCTGCGGGCGCTCGACCGCACCGCCTGATCGCAGGGCCCGATCAGGAATGCCTGATCACAGCACTTGACCGAAGCTGGTCCGCTCGTATGGCGAGACCAAGAACCTCTCACTCCGTTCCCCGCCGTACGGTGGGAGCAACACCAGCGCACCAAGGAGATATCCCAGTGGCCGAGCTGTTCTACGAGAACGACGCCGACCTGTCCATCATCCAGGGCCGCAAGGTCGCGGTCATCGGATACGGCAGCCAGGGCCACGCCCACGCGCTGTCGCTCCGTGACTCCGGCGTCGACGTCGTCGTCGGCCTGAAGGAGGGCTCGAAGTCCAAGGCCAAGGCCGAGGAGCAGGGTCTGAAGGTCGTCTCGGTGTCCGAGGCCGCGGCCTGGGCGAACGTCATCATGATCCTGACCCCGGACCCGCTGCAGGCCGAGATCTACGAGGAGTCCATCAAGGACCACCTCGAGGAGGGCGACGCGCTCTTCTTCGGTCACGGCTTCAACGTCCGCTACGGCTTCATCAAGCCCCCGGCCAACGTGGACGTCGCCCTCGTCGCCCCGAAGGGCCCGGGCCACCTGGTCCGCCGCCAGTACGAGGAAGGCCGCGGCGTGCCCTGCATCGCCGCCGTCGAGCAGGACTTCTCGGGCAGCGCCTTCGACCTGGCCCTCTCGTACGCGGCCGGCATCGGCGGCACCCGCGCCGGCGTCATCAAGACCACCTTCACCGAGGAGACCGAGACCGACCTGTTCGGTGAGCAGGCCGTCCTCTGCGGTGGCGCTTCGGCCCTGGTCAAGGCCGGTTTCGAGACCCTGACCGAGGCCGGCTACCAGCCGGAGATCGCGTACTTCGAGTGCCTGCACGAGCTGAAGCTCATCGTGGACCTCATGTACGAGGGCGGCCTGGAGAAGATGCGCTGGTCGGTCTCCGAGACCGCCGAGTGGGGCGACTACATCACCGGTCCCCGCATCATCACGGACGCCACCAAGGCCGAGATGAAGAAGGTTCTGGCCGAGATCCAGGACGGCGAGTTCGCCAACACCTGGATGGCCGAGTACAAGGCCGGCCTGCCGAAGTACAACGAGTACAAGAAGGCCGACGAGGCGCACCTCCTGGAGACGACCGGCAAGAAGCTGCGCAAGCTGATGAGCTGGGTCGACAGCGACGAGAGCTGATCCCCATGGGGCGGGGCCGGGACGTGGCGTCCCGGCCCCGCTTCGCATCACCAGGACAACCGCCCCGCCGCCGCCCGACTTCGAAGGCGGTTCGGAATGTAGACCTCCGATGGTTCGGCTTGTCCACCCTGGCCAACCCCGGAAGGGTGATCCTTCCGTACAGGCGGAATTCCACTCGGGATCCGCCACTACACTGCTCAACACAACGCGTCAGGCCCACAGTGTCGTGCGTCTTCCACGCGGCTACCCCCTCCACCGCCTGCGGCCGTCGGGACGGCCGTCCGCACTGGACTTGTGAGGACCCACGTGAGCTCGAAACCTGTCGTACTCATCGCCGAAGAGCTGTCGCCCGCCACCGTCGAGGCGCTCGGCCCGGACTTCGAGATCCGGCACTGCAACGGTGCCGACCGCGCCGAGCTGCTGCCCGCGATCGAGGACGTCGACGCGATCCTGGTGCGCTCCGCGACCAAGGTCGACGCCGAGGCCATCGCCGCCGCCAAGAAGCTGCGGGTCGTCGCCCGCGCCGGTGTCGGCCTGGACAACGTCGACGTGTCCGCCGCCACCAAGGCCGGCGTGATGGTCGTGAACGCCCCGACCTCCAACATCGTGACCGCCGCCGAGCTCGCCTGCGGCCTGCTCGTCGCCACGGCCCGCAACATCCCGCAGGCCAACACCGCCCTGAAGAACGGCGAGTGGAAGCGGAACAAGTACACGGGTGTCGAACTCAGCGAGAAGACCCTCGGCGTCGTCGGCCTCGGCCGCATCGGCGTCCTGGTCGCCCAGCGGATGTCGGCCTTCGGCATGAAGGTCGTCGCCTACGACCCGTACGTACAGCCCGCGCGCGCCGCCCAGATGGGCGTCAAGATGCTGACGCTGGACGAGCTGCTCGAGGTCGCCGACTTCATCACCGTGCACCTGCCCAAGACCCCCGAGACCCTCGGTCTCATCGGGGACGAGGCCCTGCACAAGGTCAAGCCCTCCGTCCGCATCGTCAACGCCGCCCGCGGCGGGATCGTGGACGAGGCCGCGCTGTACTCGGCCATCAAGGAGGGCCGCGTCGCCGGCGCCGGTCTCGACGTGTACGCGAAGGAGCCCTGCACGGACTCCCCGCTGTTCGAGCTCGACCAGGTCGTCTGCACCCCGCACCTCGGCGCGTCCACGGACGAGGCCCAGGAGAAGGCCGGTGTCTCGGTCGCCAAGTCGGTGCGCCTCGCCCTCGCCGGCGAGCTGGTGCCGGACGCGGTCAACGTCCAGGGCGGCGTCATCGCCGAGGACGTCCGTCCGGGCCTGCCGCTCGCCGAGAAGCTCGGCCGCATCTTCACCGCCCTCGCGGGCGAGGTCGCGGTCCGCCTCGACGTCGAGGTCTGCGGCGAGATCACCCAGCACGATGTGAAGGTGCTCGAACTCTCCGCGCTCAAGGGTGTCTTCGAGGACGTCGTCGACGAGACGGTCTCCTACGTCAACGCCCCGCTGTTCGCGCAGGAGCGCGGTGTCGAGGTGCGCCTGACGACGAGCTCGGAGTCCCCGGACCACCGCAACGTGGTGACCGTCCGCGGCACCCTGTCCGACGGCCAGGAGGTCTCGGTCTCCGGCACGCTCGCGGGCCCGAAGCACCTGCAGAAGATCGTCGGCGTCGGCGAGTACGACGTGGACCTGGCGCTCGCCGACCACATGGTCGTGCTGCGCTACACCGACCGCCCGGGCGTGGTCGGCACCGTCGGCCGCATCCTCGGCGAGGCCGGCCTGAACATCGCGGGCATGCAGGTGGCCCGCGCCGAGGAGGGCGGCGAGGCGCTCGTCATCCTCACGGTCGACGCCGAGGTCCCGGTGAACGTCCTCGCCGACATCTCCGCCGAGATCGGCGCCGTGTCGGCGCGCACGGTCAGCCTCGGCTGACGCTCGCAGTCGCAGCAAGAAGGGCCCGGGGGAGACCCCGGGCCCTTTCTCGTACGCCGATCGGATCGCCCGATCACCCGTACGCCGGTCAGCCCGCGAGGGCTTCGGCACCCTCGGGCCGCTGCGCCGGGGCGCCGGCCGGGGCCGGGATCCCCCGGAGCAGGGACAGCGCGAGGACCGCCGCCGCGAGCAGCAGGGCCGTACCGCCCCAGGCGGCGTACTGCATGCCGTGCACGAAGGCCTCGCGGGCCAGGGTCAGCACCTGCTCGCCCGCCGGGCCGCCGAGCTGCCGGGCGGTGGCGACGGCTCCGCCGAGGGTTTCGCGTACCGCGGGCTCCTGGCCGGCCAGGTCGCCCCGGTAGACGGCGGTGCCGAGGCTGCCCAGGACGGCCATGCCCAGGGCGCCGCCGAACTCCTGGCCCGTCTCCAGCAAGGAGGCCGCCGAACCGGCCTTCTCGGCGGGAGCCGCGCCCAGGGCCATGTCGGAGACCAGGGACATGACGGTCACGATGCCCGAGGCCAGCACGCCGGCGCCGGTCAGCAGCAGCCACAGGGAGTCGGTGCCGACCAGGCCGATCAGGGCGAACCCGGCGGCGGCCAGGCAGAACCCGCCGGCGATGACGTACGCCCGGTCCACCTTCTGGGCCAGGGCGGCGGAGAGCGGTGCGGCGGCGCCGATGACGACCGAGGGGGCGAGGCTCCACAGGGCGGCTTCGAGGGTGCCCATGCCGAGCACCGACTGGAGGTACTGGGTGGTGAAGTAGGCCGAGCCCATCATGGCGAAGGCGGAGATCGTGTTCAGGCCGATGCCCGCCCCGAACCCGCGGCCCGCGAACAGCGTCCGGGCGACCATGGCGTCGTCACGGGTGCGCTGGCGGCGGACGAAGACGTACCCGAAGGCCAGGCCCACCGCGACGCAGGCCAGGCGGACGCCGGAGAAGCCCTCGGCGGCGATCTCCTTGAGGCCGTAGACGACCGGCAGGACGGCGGCCATCGACAGCGGCACGCTCACCAGGTCGAAGCGGCCGGGGGCCGGGTCCTTGAACTCCGGTACCAGTACGGGGACCAGGACCAGCAGGAGCAGCATCGCGGGGACGTTGATCAGGAAGACCGAACCCCACCAGAAGTGGTTCAGCATCACTCCGCTCATCACCGAGCCGAGGGCGATGCCGCCGGTCATGGCGCCGGACCAGATGGCGATGGCCTTGCCGCGCTGAGCGGCGTCGGTGAAGAGGTTCCGTACGAGGGCCAGCGTGGACGGCATCAGCGTCGCTCCGCCGATGCCGAGCAGGACGCGGCAGGCGATCAGCATCTCGGCGCTGTTGGCGTAGCCGGCGCCGATGGAGGCGAGGCCGAAGGCGGTGGCGCCGATGAGCAGCAGTTTGCGGCGGCCGATCCGGTCCCCGAGCGAGCCCATCGTGATCAGCAGGCCGGAGAGGGCGAAGGCGTAGCTGTCGAAGATCCAGAGCTGCTGGGTGGCGCTCGGGTCGAGTTCCCGGGTGATGGCCGGGATGGCGAAGTAGAGGACGGAGACGTCCATCGAGACCAGGAGGAGCGGCAGGAGGAGGACGGTGAACGCGGTCCATTCCCGGCGACCGGCGGGACGTGCTGCGGGGTTCGTCATGAGAAGCAATGTACAAGCGTCATAAACGTTTGTCTAGAACGGTTGTATGGAACTTCTGTCTATGACGGTTGTCTTGCTACGGTGGCGCCATGGGACATCGCGAAGATCTACTGGAAGGCGCCAAGGAGTGCCTGGTCGAGAAGGGTTTCGTGCGGACCACCGCGCGGGACATCGTCAAGGCCTCGGGCGCGAACCTGGCGTCGATCGGGTACCACTACGGCTCCAAGGACGCACTGCTCACACAGGCGTTCATCTCCCTCATCGAGGACTGGGGCGACAAGTTCACGGCCGGCATCGAGGGGGAGGGCGGCTCGCTGGAGCGGTTCCGCTCGGTGTGGGACGGGGTGCACTCCGGGCACGAGGCCTCGGGTCCGATCTGGGCGGCCAGCATGGAGGTCGCGCTCTCCCGGGAGCGGCTGCCCGAGCTGCGCGAACTGCTCGCCGCCTCGCAGGGGGAGGGCCGCAGGGGCATGGTCTCGATGTTCACCGGCACGCCGGAGGAGCAGGTGACCGAGGACGAGACGCGGACGACCGGCGCCTTCTACCAGGCCCTGCTGAACGGCTTCATGCTCCAGTGGCTCTTCGACCCGGCGACGGCCGCGACCCCCGCGGAGCTGACGGAGGGGATGCGGCGGGCGGTGGAGGCGATGGCGAAGGTACGGGTGGCTGCGCCCGAGCCCCAGCCTGGAACCGAGCCCCAGCCCCGGCCTGGAACCGAGCCCCAGCCCCAGCCCCGGCCCGGAACCGAGCCCGAGTCCGGGCCCGGGGCGCAGGGCTGAGCCCGCGTCAGGAGACGGTCTAGGTGAGGCGGGCGGCTTTGAGGGCCATGTGGAGCAGCAGCCGGTCCTCGCCCTCGTCCAGGTCGAGCCCAGTCAGCTGCTCCACCCGGGACAGGCGGTAGTACAAGGTCTGCCGGTGGATGCCCAGGGCCGCCGCCGCGCGGCCCGCCTGGCCGGCGCAGTCGAGGAACACCTCGGCGGTACGGGCGAGTTCCCGGTTGCCCGGGCCGAGCAGCGTGCGCGTCGCCGGGTCGTCCACCGGGTCCGCGGCGACGGCCGCCAGCATCCGGTACGGGCCGATCGCCGACCATTGCGCGACGGGGCCGAACCGCGGCTGCGCGGCCCCGGCCCGCGCCGCGGCGACGGCCTGCTGCCAGGCGCCGGGCAGTTCCGCCAGGGCCCGCACGAGGTCGGAGACCCCGGCGCTCGCGCCCGTGCCCCCCGCGGCCCGCGGCAGCAGCCGGGACACCGCCGTCAGCGCCGGAGCCAGAGCGTCCGCCGAGCGCAGCCGCACCAGCACCGCCAGCGCCTGCTCGCCGGGGGCGGCGTCCCCGTCGCCGTCCCCGCCGCCGGGCTTCGGTACGAGGCACACCGCGGCCGCGCCCGGTACCGACGCCGGAGCCTCCCCGGACCACGGCGCCACGCAGACGGCCGCGTGCAGCCCGTCGGCTCCCGGCCCCAGTGCCACCCGCAGCGCGGCCACCGCCATGTCCCGCTGCCAGCCGCGCCCCGCGGTCAGGACCGCCCGGAACTCGCGCGAGAGGTCGGCGCCCGCCCGGGCCTCCTCCGCGAGCAGGACCCCGATCCGCTGCGCCACCTCCATCGCCGCGTCCAGCGCGGCCGGGCCGGGTCCCGTCCCGGGGCCGGACTCCTGGTCCAGCAGCCACACGTAGCCCTGCACGATCCCGCGGTGCCGTACCGGCAGGCAGATCCGCCCCCGGAAGACCCCGGCGTCCGGCGCCGCGGGGATCCGTACCGGCCCGGTGGCGCGGGTGATGCCGAAGGCCTCGAACCAGGCGCGCACGGCGGCCGTGGACTGCCGGGTGAGGATCGAGCGGGTGCGGACCGGGTCCATGGCGAGGTCGTCGTCGCTGTCGTGGGCGCCGAAGGCGATGAGGCGGAAGTCCCGGTTCTCCAGGGTCGCCGGGGCGCCGAGCAGCGCCGAGATCTCGTCCACCAGGTCCTGGTAATCGCCCTTCACCCGGACATTCTCCCACTGTCGCACCCGGTCTTCAGACAGATGTATGAGATCCGGGACACGGATGCGTGACAGCTGTCGATGGCAGAGGATCGTGGAGATCCTTAGGTTTCACGGTGGTTTTACTTGCGTTTTCCCTATGGTCTCCGCCGCACCGGTGGTAGCCGTACGTCTGCTTCTGCCACCCGTTGGAGGTGCCCGTGCTGGGTCCCGCGATCCTCGCCGCTTCGCGCAGCGACAAGATGCGCCGAATCGTCTCTGCCGCCCCGGTGACCAAGCCCGTGGTGAACCGGTTCATCCCCGGTGAGACGGTCGACCAGGTCATCCCGATCGTCGAGGAGCTCACGGCCAACGGGCTGGAGGTCACCCTCGACGTCGTCGGCGAGGACATCACCACGGTGGAGCAGTCCTACGCCGCCCGTGACGCCTACCTGGAGCTGGTCGACCGCCTGAGCGTCCTCGGCCTCGGCGAGACGGTCGAGATGTCGGTCAAGCTGTCGATGTTCGGCCAGGCGCTGGAGGGCGGGCACGAGCTGGCGCTCGCCAACGTCCGCCCGGTCGTCGAGGCCGCCGCGGCCATCGGCACCACCGTCACCCTGGACGCCGAGGACCACACCACCCTCGACTCGATGTTCGCCATCCACGAGGAGCTGCGCCGGGACTTCCCGCAGACCGGCTGCGTGATCCAGGCGTACCTCTTCCGCACCGAGGCCGATGCCCGGCGCCTGGCCGCCGCCGGCAGCCGCGTCCGGATCGTGAAGGGCGCCTACAAGGAGCCCGCCGAGGTCGCGTACCAGGACAAGGCGGAGATCGACAAGGCCTACGTCCGCATCCTGAAGATCCTGATGGAGGGCGAGGGCTACCCGATGATCGGGTCGCACGACCCGCGCCTCATCGCCATCGGCCAGGAGCTCGCCCGCACGGCAGGGCGCAAGCTGGACGAGTACGAGTTCCAGATGCTGTACGGCATCCGCAGCGAGGAGCACCTGCGCCTGGCAGCCGAAGGACACCGGATGCGCGTCTACACCGCGTACGGGACCGACTGGTACGGCTACTTCATGCGCCGCCTCGCGGAGAAGCCGGCCAACCTGCTCTTCTTCCTCCGCTCGATGATCACCAAGAACTAGGTCAAGGAGTTATCACCTCATGGACGCTGTGACCCAGGTCCCCGCTCCGGTCAACGAGCCGGTCCACTCGTACGCCCCCGGCACCCCGGAGCGCGCACGCCTCGAAGCGCAGCTCAAGCAGCTGTCCGAGAACCCGATCGACCTCCCGATGACGATCAACGGCGTCAAGCGGATGGGCGCCGGCGAGCGCTTCGACGTGGTGCAGCCGCACGACCGCGCGTCGGTCCTCGGCACCTACGCCAACGCCACGCAGGCCGATGCCCAGGAGGCCATCGACGCCGCCCTGGCCGCCGCCCCGGCCTGGCGCGCGATGTCCTTCGACGACCGCGCCGCGATCATCCTGCGCGCCGCCGAGCTGCTGTCCGGCCCGTGGCGCGAGAAGCTGGCCGCTTCGACCATGCTGGGCCAGTCGAAGACCGCGCAGCAGGCCGAGATCGACACCCCGTGCGAGCTCGTCGACTTCTGGCGCTTCAACGTCCACTTCGCCCGCCAGATCCTGGCCGAGCAGCCGGTCGCGAACTCCGCCGGCGTGTGGAACCGCAGCGACCACCGCCCGCTCGAAGGCTTCGTGTACGCGATCACGCCGTTCAACTTCACGGCCATCGCGGGCAACCTGCCGACCGCCCCCGCCCTGATGGGCAACGTGGTCCTGTGGAAGCCGTCCCCGACGCAGACCCACTCCGCGGTCCTCCTCATGGAGCTGCTGGAGGAGGCCGGTCTCCCGAAGGGCGTCATCAACCTGGTGACCGGCGACGGCATCGCCGTCTCCGAGGTGGCCCTGGAGCACCCGGAGCTCGCCGGCATCCACTTCACCGGCTCGACCAAGACCTTCCAGTACCTGTGGAAGACGGTCGGCAACAACATCGAGAAGTACAAGTCCTACCCTCGCCTGGTCGGCGAGACCGGCGGCAAGGACTTCGTCGTCGCGCACCCGTCCGCGGACCGCGCGATCCTGAAGACCGCGCTGACCCGCGGCTCCTTCGAGTTCCAGGGCCAGAAGTGCTCGGCGTCCTCGCGCGCCTACGTCCCGGCCTCGATCTGGAACGACGGCTTCAAGGAGGCCTTCGCGGCCGAGGTCGACGGCATCGCCATGGGTGACGTCCGCGACCTGTCGAACTTCATCGGCGCCGTCATCGACGAGCGCTCGTTCGCCAAGAACAAGGCCGCGATCGACCGCGCCATCGCCGACCCGACCTGCGAGATCGTCGCGGGCGGCACGTACGACGACTCGAAGGGCTTCTTCGTCCGCCCGACCGTCATCGCGTGCACCGACCCGGAGAACGAGGTCTTCACGACCGAGTACTTCGGCCCGATCCTCGCCGTGCACGTCTACGAGGACGCCGATTTCGACGCCATGCTCGCGCAGATGGAGTCCGTCTCGGCGTACGCCCTGACCGGCTCGATCATCGCCGCCGACCGCTACGCGGCCGCGGACGCGATGGAGAAGCTCCGCTTCGCGGCGGGCAACTTCTACATCAACGACAAGTCGACCGGCGCCGTCGTCGGCCAGCAGCCCTTCGGCGGCGGCCGTGCCTCGGGCACCAACGACAAGGCCGGCGCCGCGACGAACCTGCAGCGCTGGACCTCGACCCGCTCCATCAAGGAGACCCTGGTCGCGCCGACGGACTACT
This sequence comes from Streptomyces sp. NPDC051183, assembly GCF_040682455.1. Classification (NCBI taxonomy): domain Bacteria; kingdom Bacillati; phylum Actinomycetota; class Actinomycetes; order Kitasatosporales; family Streptomycetaceae; genus Streptomyces; species Streptomyces sp. NPDC051183. Next base: position 200,401 of record NZ_JBFBBA010000005.1, on the reverse strand, counting down.
CGTACCCCCACATGGGCTGACCTCCCCGGCCCCGCAGAACCCCGCCCCCGCTCCGGTACCCCCAAGTCCGGAGCGGGGGCGGTTTCCATTTCCCGGCGGGGCAACCGGTGCTAGCCTGGCCGTAGTTGTCGTGTACGGCGACACGCTCCATGCACTCGGGCCCGGCAACCCGAGGGAGCTCAGGGCTCTTGCGAGTTCCCGTGCGGGGTGGGCACAGCCAGGCATTACGACACCTCTACGCGCCCGTGCCGGGACGGCGCCCGGGGAGACGTATGTCCAGGCGCACAGACAACCGCCACCGCGTGGCGACCCTCTGCCGCGAGGCCACGGGCCTCGCGCACCACACCTGCCTGAAGTGGGCCGCGGCCGGCCTGATCACCCGGCAACAACCGGTGCCCGATGCCGTCGGCGCGGAGCAGCGGACCTTCGAATCGCAACTGGTGCTCGAACTGGCCGACCGGCTGCGCCACGAGCAGGTGGACGGCGCCGTCCTCGGTTTCACCCACGCCCGGCCCACCCGGTCCGGCCTGGTGCTCGGCCTGCACCCGGCCACGGCGGACGCAGTGGTGGCCGCGGTGCTGCCGAGGCTCGACGAACACTACGGAGGCCTCCGCGGTGTGCCCGGCCTGCGACTGAGCCCCCAGGGCGGCGAGTGGGTGCTTACCCGTGCCCGGGGCGAGGCGCTCGTCCGCCTGGTGCATCCGCGGGCGGACTGGGCTCCGCGGCTCCCCGGCCACGGTGACGGGCTGACCCAGCTGTGGCGCAGCCACCGGCACGGCGTGCACCCGGCGGAGGAGGCGGAGGAGCGCCGCTGGGTCCCGGACAGCGGCGGAGCCCTGCTCAGCCGGGTTCTGCGCAGGCCGCTGCTGGTCAACGCGGCCGGTACGGCGCACGGCTGGGCCAACACCTACCACCACGGCCGGCGGAGCCTGGTCATCGAATGGTGCTGTGCGATGGATGCCCCGGAGCTGGAGAGCCGGCTGCGCCGCAGCGGGCTCGCCGAACCGGTGCCGCGCACGTCCCCCGAGGCCGGCGACGGCCGGGCGGATCCCCCGGGGAGGATCTCGCTGGGCGGCGCCTCCCTCACCGTACGGCGGGGACCGTGCGGGGATGCCCGGTGCTGACCGCGGCGCTGGTGACGGCCGCCGTGCTCGGGGTGGCCAAGGTGGTGCGGGACTGGCTGATCCTGCGGCAGGTCCGGGCGGCGATGGACGCGTGCTCGCCCGAGGACCGGGTGCGGATCGGGATGCGGCTGGCCGGGGCGCTCGGCGGGCGGCCCGCCGAGGAGACGCCGCCCGCCGAACCGGCCCCCTAAGGGGTGTCTGGCGGATCACGGCCGGGCCCGGCCCTGATCCGCCAGACACCCCCTAGACCTCGACCAGGACCTGGTCGAGGGACTTGCGCCGGAGGTCCGGGACCTCGCAGTCGTCGGCGGGGTAGCCGATCGGGATGACCGCGAAGGCCTTCTCGTTGGCCGGGCGGTTCAGGACGTGCGAGAGGAAGCGCATCGGGCTCGGGGTGTGGATCAGCGCCGCGAGCCCGGACTGGTGGAGGGCGGACAGCAGCATGCCCACCGCGATGCCGACCGACTCGTCGACGTAGTAGTGCTTGCGCTTCGTGCCGTCCGGGCCGAGCCAGTGGCGCTGCTGGAAGACCACGAGCAGGGCCGGGGCGTCCGTGAGGTGGGTCTTCACGGCGTCCGTGCCGATGGGGCGCAGCGCGGCGAGCCACTCGTCGCCGAGCCGGCCGTCGTACGACAACTGCTCCTCCTGTTCGGCGGCGGCGCGGATCCGCTGCCGGACGTCCGGGTCCTTGACCAGGACGAACGTCCACGGCTGCTGGTGCGCCCCGGACGGCGCGGTCGCGGCGCACGCGACGGCGTCCCGGACGACCTGCTCGGGCACCGGGTCGGCGGAGAAGCTGCGCACGGTCCGCCGCTCGTCCATCCGCACGCGCAACTCGGCCGCACGCGCGAGCGATTCCGCGCTCGGCATCCGCTCGGGCCGGTAGGCGACGCCGCGGTACGGCTGGCCGTGGGTGGGGGTCCATTGCTGGGTATCAGGCGACATGAGGCGAGTGTGCCGGGCGGTCCGGGGGACGGCCAGGAACGTGCAGGCCGTTCGGTGGCGGGAGGACACTGGTTCCATGACCGATACACGGACAGAGCTCGTGCACACCTCGCAGTTGGGCTCCGGCGCACTGGCGGAGATCCGGGGGCTGCTCGGCGCGGCCTTCGACGGGGACTTCGGCGAGGAGGACTTCGAGCACGCGCTCGGAGGGATGCACCTGCTGGTGCGCGAGGGCGGCGAACTCGTCGCGCACGGCAGCGTCGTGCAGCGGCGGGTCCTGCACGGGGGGCGGGCCCTGCGGACCGGGTACGTCGAGGCCGTCGCGGTACGGGCGGACCACCGGCGGCGGGGGCTCGGCGGGCGGGTCATGGGCGGGCTGGAGCGGATCATCGCCGGGGCGTACGTGCTCGGGGCGCTCTCGGCGTCCGAGGCAGGGGCCGCGCTGTACCGCGGGCGCGGTTGGCTGGCGTGGGGCGGGCGGATCGGGGCGCTCTCGCCCGAGGGGCCCGTACGGCTCCCCGAGGAGGAGGGGTCGACCTACGTGTGGCTGCCGCCCGGCGGGGGCCGGCTGGACCTCGCCGGGCGGCTCGACTTCGACTGGCGGGACGGGGACGTGCTGTAGGCGGCCGCGGGGGCTACGAGCCCGAGATGCTCGGCGCGCCCGTCTCTATGTGGCCGGTGTAGCGGCGCGACCAGGTGCCGTCGGCGTCGGCGAGGATCGTGAAGTCGTACCAGCCCTTGCTGTACGCCACCGCGTTGAAGAAGTCCTCCCGCGAGGAGTTCGCCGGGACCGTGTAGGTCCACGGGCCGTCCTTGCGGTAGGCGTTCGAGCGGATCGTGAAGGTGACCGGTGACGCCGAGGAGTTGGTCATCTTGAAGTAGACGGCCGTCTTGCCCGTGCCCGGCTCGACCGCGAAGCGGGCCGCGACCTCCAGGTCCTTGCCCGCCTTCGTGGCGTCGCCGAGGAAGCGCCGCAGGAAGCGGTTCGGGCCGTACATCGAGATGTCGTACTTGCCGGAACCGGCGCCCAGGCCGATGCTGAAGTAGTCCGTCGAGGTGCTGTTCGGGTCCACCGTGTACTGCCAGGCCGCCGTGTCCCGGTGCTGGTGCGGGTGGATCGAGAAGTGCGCGGCCCGCTTGGCCTGCGCGCCCTGGTTGGTCATCGAGAACCAGGCCAGGATCTTGCCGGCGGGCCCGAACTCGAAGCGGTCCAGGTTGCCGTTCACCTGGTAGGGGAGGGCCCGCGCCGGGCGCGTGCCGGGTTCCTGGGCCGGGAGCGCGTTGTCCTGCGGCGCCGGGTTGGGGAGCGGGGCGCAGGTCGACTGGCCGATGACCTTCGCGGTGGACGGCAGGCCCGCGGGGACCCCGTAGACCGGGTGCGCGAAGTCGAAGACGCCGGTCAGGTCGCCGGTCACCTTGCGGCGCCAGGCGCTGATGTTCGGACACTCGGCCGGAGTGCCGAGCGCGGCCGTCCACTTCTCCATGAACCGCAGGACCGAGGTGTGGTCGAAGACCTCCGAGCTCACCCAGCCGCCGCGGGTCCACGGGGACATCACGATCATCGGGACGCGGAAGCCGAGCCCGATCGGGACGCCGTCGATGTACTCGCCGGGGGTGCCGGGCGGGGCGACGGGCGGCGGGACGTGGTCGAAGAAGCCGTCGTTCTCGTCGTAGTTGAGGAACAGGACGGTGGAGTCGAAGACCTCCGGGTTCGCGGCGAGCGCCCGGTAGACCAGGTCCACGAAGTGCGCGCCGTCGCCGGGCGGGGCGTAGGGGTGCTCGGAGAAGGCCTCGCTCGCCACGACCCAGGAGACCTGCGGCAGGGTCCCGGCGATCACGTCCGCCCGGATGGCGGCCGCGATGTCGTCCGGGGTGGAGCCGGTGATCCTGGGGACGGAGGCCATGCCCCGGTCCCACAGGGGGTTGCCGGGGGCCGCGTCCGTGAACTTCTTGAAGTAGGCCAGACCGTTGTCGCCGTAGTTGTCCTGGGCGTTCTGGTACACCTTCCAGCTCATGCCGGCCCGCTGGAGGGCCTCCGCGTACGACTCCCAGGTCAGCCCCGACTCCTCGCCGCCGTCCTTGCTGCCCGCGTCGATCTTGCCGCTCCACAGGAAGGTGCGGTTCGGGCCGGTCGCGCTGAGGGCGGAGCAGAAGTACGCGTCGCAGATCGTGTAGTTGTCGGCGAGCCCGTAGTGGAAGGGGATGTCCCCGCGGTCCAGGTAGCCGAGGGTGCGGGTGTTGCCGACGCCGGTGACGAAGTTGTCCATGCGGCCCTGGCTCCAGGCCGCGTGCTGCGAGGTCCAGCTGTGCGGGAGGTCGCCGGTGCACTGGGCGAGGGTCTCGCTGTCGGCCCCGCCCGCGGGCGGGGTGGCGCTCAGCTTCCAGGGGTACTGGCGGCCGCCCCAGTTCGGCTGGTTGAAGGTGCCCCAGCCGCCCGGGATGTTGCCGGCGGCGCGGTCGCCGAAGCCGCGGACACCCTTGAGCCTGCCGAAGTAGTGGTCGAAGCTGCGGTTCTCCTGCATCAGGATCACCACGTGCTTCACGTCGGTGATCGTGCCGGTGGCCGCTGCCGCGGCGGCCGTCGACGGCGCGATCCCGGGCAGGGCCGCCCCCGCCACCAGTCCGGCGCCGATTCCCACGAAACCCCTGCGGCTGATCGGTGTCACTGGCTGCTCGCCTCCAACTCAAGTGCCCCGCTGGCACATCGACGGCAAGGGTGGCGGGACGGTCGCCAAAGGTCTACATCCGTGCAGTAAGAGTTCAGTGAACTTCGGGGTGGCCGGGATCAGCCCGTGAGACGGACGAGCATCTTGCCCAGGTTGTCCCCTCGGAGTACGCCCTGGAAGGCCTCCACCGTGTGATCGAACCCCTGCACAACGGTGGTGTCGGTGCCGATGCAGCCACTGCGCAGATGGGGGACGAGGAAATCCTCCAGCTCGTCCTGCAAATTGGTGTGATTTCGAACCAATACCCCTTCCAGGCGGAGCGACTTGTGTACGACCTCGAAGAGGTTGCGGGGCGCGGCGGGGGAGCGGTCGCCGTTGTACATCGAGATCCCGCCGACCCAGGCGATCCGCCCGTACTCGCGCAGTACGTCGATCGCGCCCTCCAGGTGGTCGCCTCCGACGTTGTCCACGTAGACGTCGATGCCCTCCGGGGCCGCCTTCGCGAGCTGCTCGCCGACCGGCCCGTCGTGGTAGTCGAAGGCCGCGTCGAAGCCGAGCCGCTCGGTGAGGTGGCGGACCTTCGCCGGCGAGCCCGCACTGCCGATGACGCGGCGGGCGCCGAGCAGCCGGGCGATGTGGCCGGTCGCCGTGCCGACCCCGCCCGCGGCGGCGGACACGAACAGGTCCTCGCCCTCGCGCAGCGCCGCGGTCCGGGTCAGGGCGGCGTACGCGGTAAGGCCGGTGCCTCCGAGGATGGAGAGGTACGCCTCCAGCGGGACGCCCTCGTACCCCTTCAGCTTGCGGGTGCCGTCCGTGCCGAGGGTGACCAGCGCGTGCGTGCGCCATCCCGCGCGGTGGAAGACGAGGTCGCCCTCGGCGAGTCCCGGGTCGCGGGAGGCGAGCACCCGGCCCACCGACCGCCCTTCGAGGGGGGTGCCCAGCTCGAAGCCGCCCTCGCCGCCGTCCATCATTCCGCGGTGGTACGGGTCCACGGACAGCAGCAGGTTCTCCACAAGGGCGGTGCCGGGAGCGGGGGAGGGGACGGGGACCTCGACGTAGGCGAAGTCGGAGGCGGCGGGGAAGCCGGTCGGGCGGGCGATCTGGTGGACGGCGTGGCCGGTCTGCGTGGTCATGGCGGCGACACTAGGAAGGAATCACCCGGCCGGTCAGAGGGTTGGGCTCATGGAAGCCGCAGACCCATGAGCGCGGCTCATGGAACGAGGTGGGGGCCACCGTGACCGAGCTTGCTCCGCAGGAACTGCGCATCCTGGTGGCCGTCGCCGAGTCCGGCGGCTTCTCCGCCGCGGGCGCGGCCCTCGGGATCACCCAGTCGGCCGTATCGCACGCGGTCCGCGGCAGCGAAGCCAAGATCGGCGCGGTCCTCTTCGAGCGCGGCCGCGGCGGCGCCTCGCCCACCCCGGCGGGGGAGCGGGCGGTCTCCCACGCCCGGCGGATCCTGCGGCTGTACGAGGTCCTCGGCGCGGAGGCCCGCGCCGCCGGGCGGGCCGCGGCCGGGCCGGCGGCGGTGGAGGGGGTGCTGCGCATCGCCGCGTTCCGCAGCGCGGCCCTGCACCTGCTGCCGCCCGCGCTGGAGCGGCTCACCGCCCGGCACCCCGGCATCCGGCCCGAGGTCCGGGTGGTGCGCGAGCTCGGCGCCGGCACCGCCGGGGAGGTGGCCGCCGGCCGGGCGGACCTCGGCATCGCGACCCTGGGCGTCCCGCAGGACGCGGCGCCCGGCCTGCTGAGCGGGGTGCTCCTGGAGGAGGCGTACGCCCTGGTCCATCCGGCCGGGCACCCCGACCCGAGGAAGCTGCCCCTGCTGGACTGGGACGAGAACTGCGGCTCCTACACGCGCGCCTGGTGGCTGGCGCAGGACTGGATCCCGCGGGCGACCGTCAAGGCGGAGGACGACGCGATGGTGCTGACCATGGTCGGCCGCGGGCTCGGCATGGCGATCATGCCCGAGCTGTCCCTCCGGGAGGCGGCCGAGACCGTGGAGATCACCGGACTGGGGCCGGAGCGGCCGGTGAGACGCGTGGGATACGTCACCACACCGGAATCTGCCTCGACTCTCGCGGTAAGGGCTCTGATCAGGGAACTTCGCTCGGTATCGCTCTGAAACGGAGCCTCGGAGCAGGCCCTTCCGGGGGGTTCCGCGTCTCAGATAGTAGGAAGTCCGAGTAATTGCGGAGACATACAGCGGGAGCTGCCCTAGCTTTGTAGGAGCCGAACGTCTCGCTGATCCAGCGAATGGCGGTCGAGAGCGCGCGCCCCTTGGCAGGCAACCCCTGCGGCGCACCGCTCCCCGCCTCTTCCGGCGCCTTGAAGGAACCCCTCATCCGTGGCCCCGCCACGCCGTGATCTCAAGGAGTCGATCACCATGACGCCCACCACCGCAGTCCGCCGCGTCCGCCACGCCTCCAGCGCCGACGCCGACCGCAAGAACGCCGCCGCAGCCCTCCAGCGCGCCCTCGACCGCCGCGACAACGGCGGCTCGACCGGTCACTGACCCCGGCGGGCATATTGCGTCCGGATGACACAGGTCCACATCCTGGACGCAATATGTCTGAGGGGTGGGACAAGGAGTACGGTTCCACCATGTCGACCAGCATCAATCTCGCAGTGATCCCCGGTGATGGCATCGGCCAGGAAGTCGTGGCTCAGGGCCTCAAGGTCCTTACCGCGGTCCTGCCCCTGGATGTGAAGCTGGAGACCAAGGAATACGACCTCGGCGCCCAGCGCTGGCACCGCACCGGTGACACCCTCCCCGACGCGGAGCTCGAATCCCTCAAGCACCACGACGCGATCCTGCTGGGCGCCATCGGCGACCCCTCGGTCCCGTCCGGCGTGCTGGAGCGCGGTCTGCTGCTGAAGCTCCGCTTCGCCTTCGACCACTTCATCAACCTGCGCCCGTCGAAGCTCTTCCCGAACACGGCCACCCCGCTGGCCGGCCGTCCGGAGATCGACTTCGTCGTGGTCCGCGAGGGCACCGAAGGCCCGTACACCGGCAACGGCGGCAGCCTGCGCACCGGTACCCCGGCCGAGGTGGCCACCGAGGTCAGCATCAACACCGCGTACGGCGTCGAGCGCGTCGTGCGTGACGCGTACGAGCGGGCCAACGCCCGCCCCCGCAAGAAGCTGACGCTGGTCCACAAGAACAACGTCCTCGTGTACGCGGGCCACATGTGGAAGAACATCTTCGACAAGGTCGGCCAGGAGTACCCCGAGGTCACCACCGACTACCTGCACGTCGACGCCGCGACGATCTTCTTCGTCACCCAGCCCGAGCGCTTCGACGTCATCGTCACGGACAACCTCTTCGGTGACATCCTCACCGACCTGGCCGCCGCCGTGACCGGCGGAATCGGCCTGGCCGCCTCCGGGAACATCAACCCGACCGGCGCCTTCCCGTCCATGTTCGAGCCCGTCCACGGCTCGGCCCCGGACATCGCCGGTACCGGCAAGGCCGACCCGACCGCGACGATCCTCTCCGTCGCCCTCCTGCTGCGCCACCTCGGCTACGAGGCCCAGGCCGTCCGCATCGAGGACGCGGTCTCCGCCGACCTGGCCGAGCGCGACGGCACCTTCCGCTCCACCGACGCCATCGGCGACGCCCTCGCCGCCCGAGTAGCCGGCTGACCCGGCAGCTCACCTCAGGAAGCCGCCGGGTCGCGAACAGGGACCCGGCGGCTTTTCCTGTGCGGCCCCGGGTGCCACCATCTCCCCTGGGCCGCAATCACCCCGTTTCACCGAAGCCCCCGCGCGCGCGATAATCGAACGCGAGGCCGCGGATCACGGGGAAGCTCGGACGTCCTGGTACGCATGAGCGCGGTCCGCCATACACAACGGTGAAGGACAAGCACTCATGACGACGCCCACGATCGAGCTCAAGCCCTCCTCGACCCCGCTGTCCGACGCGGAGCGCGAGGCGATCCTGGCCAGCCCCGGCTTCGGCCGCCACTTCACCGACCACATGGTGACGATCAAGTGGACCGAGGGCCGCGGCTGGCACGACGCCGAGCTGGTCCCGTACGCCCCGCTGTCGATCGACCCGGCGAACATGACCCTGCACTACGCGCAGACGATCTTCGAGGGCCTCAAGGCCTACAAGCAGCCCGACGGCACGGTCGCCACCTTCCGTCCGCAGGCCAACGCCGAGCGCTTCCAGTCCTCCGCCCGCCGCATGGCCATGCCGGAGCTGCCGACCGAGCTGTTCATCTCCGCCTGCGACGCGCTCATCCAGCAGGACCGGGCCTGGGTTCCGGACTCCGGCGAGGCCTCGCTGTACCTGCGGCCGTTCATGTTCGCCTCCGAGGTCGGCCTGGGTGTCCGCCCGGCCAACGAGTTCCTCTTCATCGTCATCGCCTCGCCCGCCGGCGCGTACTTCTCCGGTGGCGTCAAGCCCGTCTCCGTCTGGCTCTCCGAGGACTATGTCCGCGCGGTCAAGGGCGGCACCGGCGCGGCCAAGACCGGCGGCAACTACGCGGCCTCCCTCGTCGCGCAGGCCCAGGCGGCCTCGCACGGCTGCGACCAGGTGGTCTGGCTCGACGCCGTCGAGCACCGCTGGATCGAGGAGATGGGCGGCATGAACCTGTACTTCGTGTACGGCGACCGCATCGTCACCCCCGAGCTCACCGGCTCGCTGCTCCCGGGCATCACCCGCGACTCCCTCCTCACCATCGCCCGCGACCTCGGCTACACCGCCGAGGAGGGCCGCATCACCACCGAGGACTGGAAGCGGGACAACGAGAACGGCACCCTCACCGAGGTGTTCGCCTGCGGCACCGCCGCCGTGATCACCCCGGTCGGCTCGGTCAAGTCCGAGCGCGCCAACTGGACCCAGGGCGACGGCGAGCCCGGCCAGGTCACCATGCGGCTGCGCAAGGCGCTGCTGGAGCTCCAGACCGGGCAGAGCGCCGACACCCACGGCTGGATGCACCCGCTGGGCTAGACGCCCCCGCCCCACACGCCCCGAAGGCCCCCGCGCGATGCACGGGGGCCTTCGGGGCGTTCCGGCGAGGTGGTGGGGGCGTGGTCAGCGCTCCTCGTCCGCCTCGTCCTCGCGCTTCTTCTTGCGTTCCTCGTTCGTACCGTCCGGGCCGAGGCCCACCGCGGCGTCACCGAAGGCGTAGGCCAGGCCGGCGACCCCCTTGACGATCTTCGTTGCCACGTATGCGAGCTCTTCCACGACGCCTCCCCGTGCCGTTCGCGGCGGCCCTGTCCTGTTCGGCCGCCGCTGTACGGGGAGACGCCGCAGAGGCGCCAACGGTTGACCCGGCCGGGCCGGCAGCTCGGGGCGACCGGCCGGTACGGGTCTAACCTGGAGTGGGGCCCTACCGAGGTGGTGTGCGATGTCCGAGGCGAGCAAGTTCTGGGCCTCCGGGGCCTGGCAGGTTTCCGAGGGCCGGGAAGACGAGTTCGAGACCCGGTGGGAAGCCTTCCTGACATGGACCGGGGAAGCGAACGAAGGGTTCCTCTTCGCCCGCCTGATTCGTGATCTGAGCAGCCCGGGCCACTACGTGTCCTTCGCCTCGTGGAGCGACGCGGAGGCCATGAAGGGCTGGCAGGACAAGCCCGAGTTCGCCGAGCACTTCGGCGCCTGCCGTGAGCTGTGCGACGACATGCAGGGCGGAGGCTTCGCCCTGGCGCGGGCAGTGGACGCGTAGCGGTGAGTCCGTGCGAAGGCCCGCGCCCCGGGAGATCCGGGGCGCGGGCCTTCGCACGTCGGGGGAGGCTCAGGCTGCGGCCGGCTCCCCGGCGGTCTCGGCGGCCGCGGCGGGGGCGGTGCGGGCGGTCAGGGCCGCGTAGACCACGCCGCCGGTCAGGCCGGAGAGGACGAAGGAGCAATCCACACCGCCGGTCAGGGCCAGCAGGGGGCCCTCGTAGAACGGGGTGGTCACGGCGAGCAGGCCGACACCCGCGCCGATGGCCCAGGAGAGGGTGGCCAGGATGTTCCAGCCGCCGCGGTACCAGTAGATCCCGCCCACGGAGCGGCGGTTGAAGACCTGGAGGGCGTCGGCGTCGTACCGGCCGCGACAGCGGACATGGCCGATGAGGGTGACGACGGCCCACGGGGTGCCGATCGCGGTCAGCAGCAGGACGAACGAGGTCATCGCGGCCTGCACGTTCCACTCGAACGAGCCGAAGAAGACGAAGGCGGTGGCGACGGCCGCGGCGATGACCGTGGCCGTGGTGCGCGTGGCCCTCGGGACGATGGCGTCGAGGTCGAGGCCCATCGAGTAGAGCATCAGCCCGGCGTTGCCGACCGAACCGGCCGCGGCGGCGACGAGCAGCGGGACCAGGTACCAGAACGGCGCGGCGTCGACGAGCGGCCCGGCGTACTCGGCGCCGGCCCTGGCGGCGAGCGCGGTGTAGGTACCGAACAGCTGCGGTATCAGCAGCCCGGCCAGCAGGCCGAAGCCGGTGGCCCGGAGCACCTTGCGGGAGCCGTGCCGGGCGGGGGAGATGTAGCGGGTGTAGTCGCCGAGCAGGGTGATGAAGGCGACGGGCCCGCTGAGCCCGGCGGCGACGGTGGCGAGCAGCCAGGTCGGCCAGAAGGAGCCGAGCAGGTACGAGGTCTCCGGCGGGGCGGCCGCGGTGAAGTCCGGGGCGTAGGCGAGGACGCCGACCGCCAGCAGGACCAGCATGCCGATGGAGAGGACCTTGCTCATCCGCAGCAGCAGGCGGTAGCCGAAGACGGCCGCCACGACGGTGCACGCGGCGAGCACTCCGTACATCGCGGCCCGCGAGACGCCGGTGTCGGGCAGCCCGGTCAGGCGGGACAGGACTCCGACCATCACGTCGCCGCCGATCCACAGGGTCAGCGCGGTATAGCCGAGCGAGAGCAGCAGGCCGACCACCGAGCCGACGAGCCGGCCGCGGACGCCGAACTGGGCGCCGCTGGAAGTGGACAGGTTGGTCGCGGTGCGCAGCGATACCAGCGCCAGCGGCGCGGTGAAGGCGATGCCGACGAGGGTGCCGGTCACGATCGCGGTGACCGAGGGCCACAGGCCCAGCCCGAAGGACGGGGGCAGCCAGCCGAAGACGATCACACCGAGGCAGAGGTTGGAGCCGAGGAGGATCGACATCAGGTCACGGGGACCGCTCGTTCGCTCCTCTTCGGGGATGGTGTCGACTCCGCGCTGTTCGATGGGCATGGGGGGACTCCCTTGGCAGGGCGGGGGGTGGTTGCGCAATCGCGATGAATGTTTGAGCGACACTCAATGTGACCTAGGCCCAGGTCCCAGGTCAATGATTCCTTGCGAAGAAATGAAGAGTTAGAGTGATGCTCTAACCCATCGAGGCACAAGGTGGTGGATCGCCGTGCGGCTGACCCCTACGGAGCGCGACCGGCTGCTGCTGCGCAGCGCAGCGGAACTGGCCAGGGCCCGCCGGGCCCGGGGCCTGAGGCTCAATGTCCCCGAGGCCACCGCGCTGATCGCGGACACCGTCTGCGAGGCCGCGCGCGACGGCAAGCGACTGGCGGAGGCCATCGAGGAGGCCCGCGGCGTACTGGGCCCCGACGACGTGCTGCCCGGCGTCGCGGACGTGGTCGCCGAGGTCCACGTGGAGGCCGTCTTCGACGACGGCTCCCGCCTGGCGGTGGTCTCGTCCCCGATCCGGGGCGCGGTGGGCCTCGGCGAGGACGCCCCCGGCGCGGTCCTGCCCGGCCCCGGCGCCCCCCAGCCGGAGCCGGAGGTCCACCTCCACGTACGCAACACCGCATCCGTGCCTGTGAGCGTCACCTCGCACTTCCACTTCTTCGAGGCGAACCCCCGCCTCGACTTCGACCGGGCCGCGGCCTACGGCATGCGGCTGTGCGTGCCCGCGGGCTCGTCGGTCCGCTTCGACCCCCACGGCGAGGGCGAGGTCGGTCTGGTCCCGATCGGCGGCGACCGCATCGCCGTCGGCTTCGCGGGTCTGGTCGACGGCCCCCTGGACGCCCCCGGCGCGAAGGACGAAGCCCTGCGCCGCGCGGCGGCCTGCGGCTACCTCGGCACCGGCAACGACCTTCCGCGTACCGAAGGGAACCCGGCATGAGCCGCCAGACCCCCCACAGCGACCACTGCGCTCCCGGCAGCCGGCACATCGACCCGCACGAGTACGCCTCCGTCTTCGGCCCCCGCGCCGGGGACCGGGTCCGCCTCGGCGACTCCGGGCTGACCGTCCGGGTCGAGTACGACGCCCAGAAGCCCGGCGACGAGTTCCTGGCCGGCTTCGGCAAGACCGCACGCGACGGCCTGCACCTGAAGGCCGCCGCCGTCCGCGAGACCTGCGACGTCGTCATCAGCAACGTGCTGGTCATCGACGCCGTCGTCGGGATCCGCAAGGTGTCCATCGGCATCCGGGAGGGCCGCATCCACGCGATCGGCCGGGCCGGCAACCCCGATACCCTCGACGGCGTCGACGTGGTGGTCGGCACGGGCACCTCGATCGTCTCCGGTGAGGGCCTGATCGCCACCGCGGGCGCCGTGGACACCCACGTCCACCTGCTCTCCCCGCGCATCATGGAGGCCTCGCTCGCCGCGGGCGTCACCACGGTCATCGGCCAGGAGTTCGGCCCCGTCTGGGGCGTCGGGGTCAACTCCCCGTGGGCGCTGAAGCACGCGTTCAACGCCTTCGACGCCTGGCCGGTCAACATCGGCTTCCTCGCCCGCGGCTCCTCCTCCGACGCCGCCCCGCTGGTCGAGGCCCTGGCCGAGGGCGGCGCGTCCGGCTTCAAGGTCCACGAGGACATGGGCGCGCACACCCGCGCCCTGGACACCGCGCTGCGGGTGGCCGAGGAGCACGACGTACAGGTCGCCCTGCACAGCGACGGCCTCAACGAGTGCCTCTCCGTCGAGGACACCCTGCGCGTCCTGGACGGCCGCACCATCCACGCCTTCCACATCGAGGGCTGCGGCGGCGGGCACGTTCCCAACGTGCTCAAGATGGCCGGCGTGCCGAACGTCATCGGCTCCTCCACCAACCCGACCCTGCCCTTCGGCCGGGACGCCGTCGCCGAGCACTACGGCATGATCGTCTCCGTCCACGACCTCAAGCCGGACCTCCCCGGCGACGCGGCCATGGCCCGCGACCGGATCCGCGCCGGGACGATGGGCGCCGAGGACGTGCTGCACGACCTGGGCGCGATCGGCATCACCTCATCCGACGCCCAGGGCATGGGCCGGGCCGGCGAGACCATCCGCCGCACCTTCGCCATGGCCGCCAAGATGAAGGGCGAGCTGGGCCCGCTCGAAGGCGACGGCGAGGGCGACGACAACGCCCGCGTCCTGCGCTACATGGCCAAGCTGACCATCAACCCCGCCATCGCCCACGGCCTGGCCCACGAGATCGGCTCCATCGAGGTCGGCAAGCTCGCCGACATCGTGCTGTGGCGCCCGCAGTTCTTCGGCGCCAAGCCGCAGCTGGTCCTCAAGTCCGGCTTCCCGGCGTACGGGGTCACCGGCGACCCCAACGCTGCCACCGACACCTGCGAACCGCTGGTCCTCGGACCGCAGTTCGGCTCCTACGGCGCCACCGCCGCCGACATCTCCGTCGCCTTCGTCTCGGCCGCCGCGGCGGCCCTCGGCAGCGACGAGATGCCCACCCGCCGGCGCCGCGTCGCCGTCCGCGGCACCCGCGGGATCGGCCCCGGGAACCTCCTGCTGAACTCCCGGGTGGGCGCGGTCGATGTGGACGCGCGCAGCGGCCTCGTCTCCCTCGACGGGGAACCGCTGCGCTCCGAAGCCGCCGATTCGGTCTCCCTCAACCGCCTGTACTTCTTGTGAACCAGCACAGCTTGTAAGTCAGCACAGCCTCTAAGGACCCCTGCCATGACCGCTAAGCCCGCCGACCACGGATTCCGGATGCCCGCCGAGTGGACCCCCCACGAGCGCACCTGGATGGCCTGGCCCAGCCCCAACCCGACCTTCACCAACGAGCAGGAGCTCGCCGAGGCCCGCGAGGCCTGGGGCGCCGTCGCCCGCGCGGTCCGTACGTACGAGCCCGTGACCCTCGTCGTCTCCCCGGGCGACGCCGAGAGCGCGCGGGCCGTCGTCGGCGACGACGTACAGCTGGTCGAGCAGGAGCTCGACGACGCCTGGATGCGCGACATCGGCCCGACCTTCGTCACCAACGACGCCGGCGAGCTGGCGGCCGTGGACTGGACCTTCAACGGCTGGGGCGCCCAGGAGTGGGCCCGCTGGGACCACGACTCGAAGGTCGCCCGGTACGTGTCGGACCTGGCCGGAACCCCCACGTACAGCACCCGCCTGGTCAACGAGGGCGGCGCCATCCACGTCGACGGCGAGGGCACCGTGCTCCTCACCGACACCGTGCAGCTGGGCGAGGGCCGCAACCCCGGCTGGAGCCGCCAGGAGGTCGAGGCCGAGATCCACGCCCACCTCGGCACCACCAAGGCGATCTGGCTGCCCTACGGCCTGGCCGGCGACTACGGCACCTACGGCACCCAGGGCCACGTGGACATCGTCGCCGCCTTCGCCCGCCCCGGCGTGGTGATGGTGCACACCCAGCCCGACCCGGCCCACCCGGACCACGAGCGCTGCAAGACCATCGCCGCCATCCTGCGCGCCTCCACCGACGCCCGGGGCCGGCAGCTGGAGGTCGTGGAGATCCCCGCGCCGACCGTGCTGGAGGAGGACGGCGAGTGGGTGGACTACTCCTACATCAACCACTACCTGTGCAACGGCGGCGTGGTGCTGTGCTCCTTCGACGACCCGCGCGACGAGGAGGCGGCGGAGATCTTCCGCGGTCTGTTCCCCGAGCGGACCGTGACGCTCGTTGACGCACGTACGATTTTCGCCGGGGGCGGCGGAATCCACTGCATCACCCAGCAGCAGCCGAAGGTCTGACCGACAGGACCGCGGCAGACCGAGAAGGAGTGGCCCATGGTGGCGGGCGAGGTACCGGTGCGCGCGGCGCGGAAGAACGCGCCCCCGCGCGAGGACGTACTGGTCGCCGCCATGGCCACGATCGCCGAGCGCGGCCTGGAGGGCCTCACCATGGCCGGCCTCGGCCGCCAGGTCGGCATGAGCAGCGGCCACCTCCTCTACTACTTCGGCAGCAAGGACGAGCTCCTGCTCCAGACCCTGGAGTGGAGCGAGGCGGCCCTGGGCGTCGAGAGACGGGCCCTGCTGTCCCGGCGCGGCCCGGCGCGCGAGCGCCTGCGGGCGTACGTGGACCTGTACGTGCCCGAGGCCGCGCGGGACCCGCACTGGACGCTGTGGCTGGAGGTCTGGAACCGGTCCCAGAACGCCGGCCCGCAGGAGCGCGAGCGGCAGGAGGCCATCGAGGGCGCCTGGCACCGCGACCTGGTGGCCCTGCTCGCCGAGGGCATCTCGCGCGGGGAGTTCCGGCCGGTCGACCCCGACCGCTTCGGGGCCCGGCTGCGGGCCCTGCTCGACGGCTTCAGCATCCAGGTCGCGGTGGGGCTGCCGGGGATAGGGCGGGGCGACATCCTCGACCACGTCTCGGAATTCCTCGACGAGGCGCTCGTATCGTGAGACGTCCGTCCACAAGGGCGGACCGCTGTGGCACACTGCGGGCGTGCCTGCTCAGCTCATGATTATGGACAGCAGCGCGCCGGTCCGCAGTGACCGCTGAACCGTGGAAGAACTTCGCGGAGGCGGCCATCGTGCCCCAGACCCGCGCGCAGACCTCTCGCACCCGCGAGGGGTCTTTTCGTTTTCCGGCCCACATCATGCCGGGCCGGACAGCGCGCGATGATGGGGGCAGTGGCAGCGGCCTGTCCCAGAGCGGACATCCGGCAACCACTCACCCGACAGGAGTCAAGACCAGCATGACGACGACACCAGAGGCGGCACCCGTGCTGTCAGGGGGCGTGGACGACTGCTTCCACGTCTTCGACACCACCCTGCGCGACGGCGCCCAGCGTGAGGGCATCAACCTCACGGTCGCGGACAAGCTGACCATCGCGCGGCACCTGGACGACTTCGGGGTGGGCTTCATCGAGGGCGGCTGGCCGGGCGCCAACCCCCGCGACACCGAGTTCTTCTCCCGGGCCCGGGCCGAGATCGACTTCAAGCACGCCAAGCTCGTCGCCTTCGGCGCGACCCGCCGGGCGGGCGGCTCCGCCGCCGCGGACCCGCAGGTCAAGGCGCTGCTGGAGTCCGGCGCCCCGGTGATCACGCTGGTCGCCAAGTCCCACGACCGGCACGTCGAGCTCGCCCTGCGCACCACCCTCGACGAGAACCTGGAGATGGTCCGCGACACCGTCTCCTACCTGGTCGGCCAGGGCCGCCGGGTCTTCGTCGACTGCGAGCACTTCTTCGACGGCTACCGGGCCAACGCCGAGTACGCCAAGGCCGTCGTCCGCACCGCCCACGAGGCCGGCGCCGACGTCGTCATCCTCTGCGACACCAACGGCGGCATGCTGCCGGCGCAGGTGAACGCCACGGTCGCCACCGTCCTCGCCGACACCGGCGCGCGCCTGGGCATCCACGCCCAGGACGACACCGGCTGCGCAGTCGCCAACACCCTCGCCGCCGTCGACGCGGGCGCCACGCACGTCCAGTGCACGGCCAACGGCTACGGCGAGCGCGTCGGCAACGCCAACCTCTTCCCCGTCGTCGCCGCGCTGGAGATCAAGTACGGGCGCCAGGTGCTCCCCGAGGGCGCCCTCGCCGAGATGACCCGGATCTCGCACGCCATCGCCGAGGTCGTCAACCTCACCCCCTCCACGCACCAGCCGTACGTCGGCGTCTCGGCCTTCGCGCACAAGGCGGGCCTGCACGCCTCGGCCATCAAGGTCGACCCGGACCTGTACCAGCACATCGACCCCGAGCGGGTCGGCAACACCATGCGGATGCTGGTCTCCGACATGGCGGGCCGCGCCTCCATCGAGCTCAAGGGCAAGGAGCTCGGCGTCGACCTCGGCGGGGACCGTGCACTGATCTCCCGGGTCGTCGAGCGGGTCAAGGAGCGGGAGCTCCAGGGCTACACGTACGAGGCCGCCGACGCCTCCTTCGAACTGCTGCTGCGCGCCGAGGCCGAGGGGCGGGCCCGCAAGTACTTCCGCATCGAGTCCTGGCGGGCGATCGTCGAGGACCGCCCGGACGGCACCCACGCCAACGAGGCCACGGTGAAGCTGCGGGCCAAGGGCGAGCGGATCGTCGCGACGGCCGAGGGCAACGGCCCGGTCAACGCGCTCGACCGCGCGCTGCGGGTGGCGCTGGAGCGCTTCTACCCGCAACTGGCCAAGTTCGAGCTGGTCGACTACAAGGTCCGCATCCTGGAGGGCACGCACGGCACGGAGTCCACGACCCGCGTGCTGATCGCCACGACGGACGGGGTCCGCGAGTGGAACACGGTCGGCGTGGCCCCGAACGTCATCGCCGCGTCCTGGCAGGCCCTGGAGGACGCCTTCACCTACGGCCTCCTGCACGCGGGCATCGAACCGGCCGAGTAGCCCCCGGTCGGCGCGGCAGACCTCGCCCGGCTCCGGCCCGGCGAGGTCGGCCGCGGTGAAGTACGCGCTTATGTCCGGTTAACACAGGAAACATCTGGTTCGGGTAGCGTCATAGCCATGAGGACCAGGCTTATATCCGTTTTCTCCGGACTGCTGCTGGCCCTGTCGGCGACCGCTCTCGTGGCCGCCCCGCAGGCATCGGCCGCCACCGGACCCGCTGCCGTGGCGGAGGCCCTCAAGAAGGGCCCGGTCTACGTCGACCCCCGCGCCGAGGCGCAACTGCCGAAGGCGCAGGCCGACGCGCTCGCGGAGAAGATCAAGGACGCCGGGAAGCCGGTGTTCGTCGCCGTGCTGCCGGCGGCCGCCGAATTCCCCGCGGACAGCGTGCTGCGCACGATCCGCACCGAGACCGGCATCACCGGCCTCTACGCGGTCCGGCTCGGCGACGGCTTCAACGCCGGCGCCGACAAGTCGGTCATGCCGACGAACGCCGTACGCAACCTCACCGACGCGGTGAAGGCGGGCGGCCCGGTGGACGCGGCGACCGAGCTCAACAACTTCGTGGACCAGGCCCTCTCCCAGGCCAAGGGCAAGGCCCCGGCCTCCTGGGGCTCCACCGGCAGTGACAGCGGGACCCCGGTCGGCGGCCTGATCGCGCTCGGCGCGGTGGCGGCCGTGGGCGGCGGCGGGGCGTACGCCCTGGTCAAGCGCAACCGCAAGAAGAAGGAAGAGGCTCGGCGCGAGGCCATCGAGCGCCTCGGCGTGGTCGTCGACGAGGACATCACGGCCTTCGGCGAGGAGCTCGACCGGCTGGACTTCCACCCCGGTGAACCCGGCGCCGACGACGCCATGCGCAAGGACTACGAGCAGGGGCTGGACTCCTACGAGAAGGCCAAGCAGATCATGGCCTCGGTCCAGCACCCCGAGGAGGTCAAGGGGGTCACCCAGGCCCTGGAGGACGGCCGCTACGCCCTGGCGTGCCTGGACGCGCGCCGACAGGGCAGGCCGCTGCCCGAGCGCCGTTCGCCGTGCTTCTTCGACCCGCGGCACGGGCCGAGCACCGAGGACGCGTCCTGGGCCCCGGCGGGCGGGGCCGCCCGTACCGTGCCGGTCTGCGCGGCGGACGCCGTACGGCTGCGCGACGGTCTGGACCCGGCGGTCCGCACGGTCGACACCGAGCACGGACCGCGCCCGTACTACGACGCCGGCCCGGCGTACGGTCCCTGGGCCGGCGGCTACTTCGGCGGCGGCATCCTGCCCGGTCTGCTCATGGGCACGATGCTCGGATCGATGATGTCCACCCCCGCCTACGCCTCGGACTTCGGCGGCGGCACGGGCGACGGCTTCGAGGGCGGAGACGTCTCCGGAGCCGACTTCAACCCGTCCGACTTCGGCGGCTTCGGGGGCGGGGACTTCGGGGGCGGTGGCGGCTTCGACGGCGGGGGCGGCTTCGACTAGCCGCCCCCTGCGGGGCCGGTCGGCCCCGGTCAGGCCTGCTTGATGGCGGAGATGTCGAAGGTCAGCTTCACCTTGTCGCTGACCATCACACCGCCGGCCTCCAGGGCGGCGTTCCAGGTCAGGCCCCAGTCGGAGCGCAGGATCTCGGCGGAGCCCTCGAAGCCGACGCGCTCGTTGCCGTAGACGTCGGTGGCGGAGCCGGCGAACTCCAGGTCGATGGAGAGCGGGCGCGTGACGTCCTTGATCGTCAGCTCGCCGGTGATGCGGTACGCGTCGCCGCCGAGCTGGGCCGCCTCGGTGGAGCGGAAGCTCATCAGGGGGAAGGCCTCGGCGTCGAAGAAGTCCCCGCTGAGGAGGTGGCCGTCGCGGTCGGCGATGCCGGTGCTGACCGAGGCGATCTTGACGTCGATGGAGGCCGTGGACCGGGACGGGTCGCTGCCGTCGAGGTGCAGGGTGCCCTCGTGGTCGGCGAAGCTGCCGCGGACGTTGGTGACCATGGCGTGGCGGACGGTGAATCCGATGCTGCTGTGGCTGGGGTCGATGACGTAGTCACCGGTGAGCGCGGCCAGGGTCGGGTCCACTTCGAGCGTGGCGACGGCGGCGGTGCCCTCCTGGATGTGCGCGGTCTGGCTGCGGCGGGTGAAGAGACCCATGGCTTCCTCCTCGGTAGTGTGCTGATCGATTCTGGTTGAACTTTCAACAGCAACGACGTTAGACCCATTCCGTTCAAATTTCAACTTCCTGGCATCGTGTCGCGCGGTTTTGTCGGATGCCCACAAAGGACGAAGGTCCCCGCTGGTGGTGTCGGCTCATCGCCCGGCAGTTCTGTCCGGCCCGCACAGCGGAACACACCCGAGACTGTGTGGATTCAACGGAGGATTTTCATGGCGCTCTTCGTAAGGTCGGTACATGACCGTTGTGGACCAGACTCCGAGCGAGCCGACGGACGCCCGCGGCCGCGTGGCCGAGCTGCACGACCTGCGTGAGCAGGCGCGGCGCGGCCCCAGCGACCGGGCGACCGAGACCCAGCACGCCAAGGGCAAGCTGACCGCCCGTGAGCGCATCGCGCTGCTGCTCGACGAAGGTTCCTTCAAGGAGGTCGAACAGCTCCGCCGCCACCGTGCGACCGGCTTCGGCCTGGAGGGCAAGAAGCCCTACACCGACGGTGTCATCACCGGCTGGGGCACGGTCGAGGGCCGCACGGTCTTCGTCTACGCGCACGACTTCCGGATCTTCGGCGGTGCCTTGGGCGAGGCCCACGCCACGAAGATCCACAAGATCATGGACATGGCCATCGCGGCCGGTGCCCCGCTGGTCTCCCTCAACGACGGCGCGGGCGCCCGCATCCAGGAGGGCGTCTCCGCCCTCGCGGGCTACGGCGGCATCTTCCAGCGCAACACCAAGGCCTCGGGCGTCATCCCGCAGATCTCGGTCATGCTCGGCCCCTGCGCCGGCGGCGCGGCCTACTCCCCGGCGCTCACGGACTTCGTCTTCATGGTCCGCGACACCTCACAGATGTTCATCACCGGCCCGGACGTGGTCCGCGCGGTGACCGGCGAGGAGATCTCCCAGAACGGCCTCGGCGGCGCCGACGTGCACGCCGAGACCTCGGGCGTCGCGCACTTCGCGTACGACGACGAGGAGACCTGCATCTCCGAGGTCCGCTACCTCATCTCGATGCTCCCCTCCAACAACCGCGAGAACCCGCCGGTCCACCAGACCGACGACCCCGCCAACCGGCGCTCGGACGTCCTGCTGGACCTGGTCCCCGCCGACGGCAACCGCCCCTACGACATGCTCAAGGTCATCGAGGAGCTCGTCGACGAGGGCGACGTCCTGGAGATCCACGAGCGCTGGGCCCGCAACATCATCTGCGCCCTGGCGCGGCTGGACGGCCAGGTCGTCGGCATCGTCGCCAACCAGCCCGGCCACCTCGCCGGTGTCCTGGACATCCACGCGTCCGAGAAGGCCGCGCGGTTCGTGCAGCTCTGCGACGCCTTCAACATCCCGATCATCACGCTGCTGGACGTCCCTGGCTTCCTGCCGGGCGTCGACCAGGAGCACGGCGGCATCATCCGCCACGGCGCCAAGCTCCTGTACGCGTACTGCAACGCGACGGTGCCGCGGATCTCGCTGATCCTGCGCAAGGCCTACGGCGGTGCCTACATCGTCATGGACTCCCAGTCCATCGGCGCGGACATCACCTACGCCTGGCCCACCAACGAGATCGCCGTGATGGGCGCCGAGGGCGCCGCCAACGTCATCTTCCGCAAGCAGATCGCGGACGCCGAGGACCCCGAGGCCATGCGCGCCCGCATGGTCAAGGAGTACAAGGCCGAGCTGATGCACCCGTACTACGCGGCCGAGCGCGGCCTCGTCGACGACGTCATCGACCCCGCCGAGACCCGCGAGGTGCTCGTCAGCGCCCTCGCGATGCTCCGCAACAAGCACGCCGATCTGCCGTCCCGCAAGCACGGCAACCCGCCGCAGTAACCGAGCGAAGGAGACCTGCCACCCATGAGCGTCACCACCACCGACACCCTGCTGCGCGTCGAAAAGGGCAACGCCGCCCCCGAGGAGCTCGCCGCGATCACCGCGATCCTCCTCGCCCGCGCCGCGGCCACCCCCGAGGACGTCAGCACCAACCCCCGCTCCCAGGCCGGCTGGCGCCGCCTGGAGCGCACCCCGGGCTTCCGCGCCCCGCACAGCTGGCAGGGCTGAGCCGGAGCGCGACGCAAGGCCCCGTACCCCATCAGGGTGCGGGGCCTTCTGCGTACCCGGGGCGGGAAGCCCCGCCCGAGCCGAAGGCCCCCGTGTCGTGTGACACGGGGGCCTTCGCGAGTACCTGGCGGACGCTACCGCAGGCGGGCCATGAGGGCGTGCTCGACGAGCGTGATGAGCGCGCTCTTGGCGTCCGCGCGGTGGCGGGCGTCGGTGGTGATGATGGGGGCGTCCGGGCCGATCTGCAGGGCCTCGCGGACCTCTTCGGGGGTGTACGGCTGGTGTCCGTCGAAGCCGTTCAGGGCGATGACGAAGGGCAGGCCGCTGTTCTCGAAGTAGTCGACGGCGGGGAAGCAGTCGGCGAGACGGCGGGTGTCGACGAGGACGACGGCGCCGATGGCGCCGCGGACCAGGTCGTCCCACATGAACCAGAAGCGGTCCTGACCGGGCGTACCGAAGAGGTACAGGATCAGGTCCTGGTCCAGGGTGATGCGGCCGAAGTCCATGGCGACCGTGGTGGTCGTCTTGTCCCCGGTGTGGGTGAGGTCGTCGATGCCGGCGGAGGCGCTCGTCATCACGGCTTCGGTGCGCAGCGGGTTGATCTCGGAGACCGCGCCGACGAACGTGGTCTTGCCCACGCCGAAGCCGCCCGCCACCACGATCTTCGCGGAGGTGGTGGAGCGAGGAGCCGCTCCGCCGTTAGAGCTTGCGAAGTCCACTGAGCACCCTTTCGAGCAGTGTCACATCTGGCTGGCCGCCGGCAGACTCATCGCCGCCGGGCTGGTGAATAGCGACGAGGCCCGCCTCCGCCAAGTCGGCGACGAGGATCCGGGCGACACCAAGAGGAATGGAGAGAAGTGCCGAGATCTCCGCGACGGATTTGATCTCCTGGCACAGGCGGCAGATGCGCTGGTGCTCGGGCAACTGCCCTTGCAGCCTGGCGGGATCGGCCGTGGTACTGACCAGCGCCTCGATGGCGAGCTGGTAGCGCGGCCGGGTCCGGCCGCCGGTCATCGCGTACGGGCGCACCAGCGGGTTGTGAGCCTTCGGGGCCTGCGGCTGCGAGGTCCGGTAGGGCTGCTGCGACGGACGCCCGGGCTGCTGCTGGGGCTGGCCGTACGGCTGCTGCTGGTAGGGGTTGTGCTCCGGCACGGGCCGGTTGCTCGGCGAGGAGGGGAAGTTGAAGCGGTTCTGGTCGTGCCCACCCTGCGGCTGCTGCGCGCCGCCATAAGGATGTCCTCCGGGTGTTGTCACGTTTCCTCCTCCGACTCCAAGAACGCAGTACTCCCTGTGGAACCGCGCCACCGCACCCTATGGTGCGATGGCGCGAAACGCACTGCCTGTCTGCTAGTTGAGAAGACTTCCCTGCAGCTCCGCACGCAGGTCCGGCGTCAGTACGGTGCCCGCACGATCCACCAGAAGGGCCATCTCGTAGCCCACGAGGCCGATGTCGCACTCGGGGTGCGCGAGCACCGCGAGGGACGATCCGTCGGAGACGGACATGAGGAAGAGGAATCCCCGGTCCATCTCGACCACGGTCTGGTTGACGGCCCCACCCTCGAAGATGCGGGAGGCTCCTGCGGTCAGCGACGTCAGTCCGGAGGCCACGGCCGCCAGCTGGTCGGCGCGGTCGCGCGGGAATCCGTCGGACATCGCCAGAAGAAGGCCGTCGGCGGAGACCACCACGGTGTGGGACACCCCTGGGGTGTTGTCCACGAAGTTGGTGATCAACCAGTTCAGGTTCTGTGCCGCCTGGCTCATCGGGCTCACACTAACGCTCCTGGTCATAGCTGTTACTTGACTGCTCGGAACCCGCACTGCGCCCCTGCTGGACACCCCGCCGCAGGTTGCTCAACCTGCCGCGGACGTCCTCCGGTGCGCGGGAGACCTGTGGGCCGCCCTGCGGGGTCGTCTCCGCAGCACCCTCGACCAGGTTGGCCTTGGGCACACGCCGAGGGAGACCGGACGGGGTGACCCCGCCCGCCTTCGGCTCACGGAGTTTGCCGGCCTGCTGCCAGCGCTCGTCGTTGCGCGAGCGCCAAGCCGCAGAGCCTTCCGTCTCTTCCGGGGCCTGCTCCGGGGCGGCGGCCTGCTGCTGACGCTGCGGCCGCTGCTCGAAGAGGGATCCCTTGGACTCCGCTTCCTGCTGTGCCGGCTGCCACTGCTGCTGGCTGCCGCGACGCGGCAGGCCCGCTCCGGTCATCGTGTGACCGGTGTCGGCAGCGGCGCCCGGACGGTCGAAGCCTACGCGTTCCCGGGCCGGTTCGGGAGCGGCCGGGGATTCCGATTCGGTCCCGTAATCCTGCTGGTAGGCCCCGGAGTAGGAGTTCTGCTCGGGCCACTCAGCCTGCTGCGACTGGGCTTCGTACCCGTTGTCGTAGGCCGGGAGATCCCGCTGCTGATCCGCGTACTCGGCTTCCGGATACGTGTACCCCTGCTGGGGGTAGGCGTCGTAGCCCTGCTGGGGCTGCTGAGCCTGCGGGGAGTCGTACGCGCCCTCGTAGCCCTGCTCGGGCTGCTGGTCGTAGCCCTGGTACGACTGGTAGCCGTGTTCGGGCTGCGGTTCCGGATACTCCTGGGCGGAGTGGTCGGCGTACGGGGCCTGCTCCTGCGGATAGCCCACCTGGGCCTCCAGCGCGGCCCGGCGCTCCTCGCGCCCGAGGGACCGGCCCACGGGGTCGAGGTCGCGGGCGTCGGGGCCCGGCTGGTCGGCCCGGTGGACCTCGTAGCGGGAGTCGTCGAAGCCGAGCTCGGCCGCCGTACGCAGCGGCGCGGCCTGCTGCGCCTGCTGCTGCGGGATCATCGAGGAGACCGTGAAGTCGTCCTCGGGCATGCCCTCGCCACCGCCACCGTGGGTGATGGCGTCGGGGAGCATGACCAGCGACGTGGTGCCGGCCGCCTCGCCCGAGGGGCGCAGCTGGACGCGGACGCCGTGGCGGTCCGCCAGCCGGCCGACCACGAACAGACCCATGCGCTGCGAGATCGCGGCGTCCACGGTCGGCGGGTTCGCCAGCTTGTGGTTGATGTCCGCGAAGTCCTCGGCGGTGAGGCCGATGCCCTTGTCGTGGATCTCGACCATCACGCGGCCGTCGGGCAGACGCGTGGCGTTGACGCGGACCTTGGTCTGCGGGGAGGAGAACGTGGTGGCGTTCTCCAGCAGCTCGGCGAGCAGGTGCACGAGGTCGGTCACGGCCTGGCCGTGGATCTCGGCCTCGGAGACGCCCGAGAGCTCGATGCGCTCGTACTGCTCCACCTCGGAGGAGGCGGCGCGCAGGACGTCGACGAGGGGCACGGGCTGGTCCCAGCGGCGGCCCGGTTCCTCACCCGCGAGGATGAGGAGGTTCTCGCCGTTGCGGCGCATACGGGTGGCCAGGTGGTCCAGGCGGAAGAGGTTCTCCAGCTGGTCCGGGTCGGCCTCGTTGTTCTCCAGGTCGGTGATGAGGCTCAGCTGGCCCTCGATCAGCGACTGGTTGCGCATGGAGAGGTTCGTGAAGATCGCGTTGACGTTCCCTCGCAGGAGCGCCTGCTCGGCGGCGAGCCGGACCGCTTCCCGGTGGACCTGGTCGAAGGCGCGGGCGACCTCGCCGATCTCGTCCTGGGAGTCGATCGGGATCGGCGTGACGCGGGTGTCGACCTTGCCCGGGTCGGTGCGCGAGAGCTGGTCGACGAGCATCGGCAGGCGCTGCTCGGCGACGTCGAAGGCGGCGGTGCGCAGGCGGCTCATCGAGCGGCTCATCTGGCGGGCCATCATGCCGGCCAGGATGAAGGCGGCGAGGAGGGCCACGACCACGATGGCGCCGTTGATGATGGCGTCGTTGCGGGCGCTGTCGGAGATCGCGATGCTCTCGGCGAGGGCCTTGTCGAGGAATTCCTTCTCGATCTCGGCGTAGCCGTCGAACTTCGCGGTGGCGGCCGCCTGCCAGGCCGGCGCGGTGGTGCCGTTCTGGGCCAGCTTGGTGTTCTTCTCGCCGCTGGCTATCGCCTCGGTCATGCCGGTGAGCGCGGAGCCGTTGACCACCGGGGGAGCCTTGAAGACCGTGCCGGCCTGCTCGGCCGCCGTCTTGGCGGCGGTGAGCTTGGCGGCGCCGTCCTGGGACTTCGCGGCCATGATCTCGCGGAGGCGGTTGGTGTCCTCCTCGGTGCCGGCGGCGACGTACTCGCCGATGGCGATCTCTTCGAGGTAGGCGTACGAGGAGAAGGCGACCAGCTGGGCCTTGCGGATGTCCTCGTTCTCGTTCGGGCGGACCAGCAGGTGCGTACCCACGGAACGCTGGAGCGAGTTCGCGGCCTTGGCCAGCTCCAGGGCGTAGACCATGCGGCCGTAGGAGGTCACGTTGCCGGTGCCGAGGCCCAGTTCGTTCGAGAACTGCATGAGGTAGTGCTGGACCAGCACATAGCCCTCTTCGGTCGGGATGGGGCCCGCCGTGGTGGGAAGGTTCTTCTTCGCCGACTCCGGAGCTATGTAGGCCGTCTTGCGGACCTGCTCCAGCTTCGGCTCCTCGCGGTGGAAGAGTTCGAGGCGGCGCTCCAGGCCCTGCTTCTGCGGCAGGTCCTTCGAGGCCTCGGCGAACTTGGCCTGGGCCGAGTCCGTGGCCGCGTACGCCTTCGCGACGGCCTCGCTGTTCTTCTCGCCCTTGAGGAGCGGCTCGGCCGTCAGGTCGCGCTCGTTGAGCAGGGCCTGGCCGTACTCGGCGGCGGCCTGGACGATGCGGGCCGTCTTCTCGGCGTCCTTGGCCTCGTTCCAGGTGTCGATGGAGCCCTTCACCTGGAAGCCGCCCATGACCAGTCCGACGAGGACGGGCACGAGCAGGATGGCGTTCAGACGGGTCGGCACACGCCAGTTGCGGGGCGAGAACCTGCTGGTGCTGCCACCGCTCGCCGGGGGGTCCACGGGTACGTCGACGGGTGACATGGCCGCGCGCGGCGGCGGGGTGAAGTTGCCGCGCGCGGGTTCATCCGCGGGGCTCGAGTTGCTTCGCCTCACTCGACCAACAACCTCTCGGCGGTGCTACTAGCTAGTTCGTTGAATTCCAGCACGGTTAACGGCCGTGTTCCAAACAGTTGGAACCAGCCATTCATAGAGCCTTATGCCCCACATAAATCGGACATAAAGAGCGTCCTGCGGCAAAAAAGAGGCCAGTTGTGAGCGCAGCGAAACCAGCCGAACGCACCGTGTGTCCGGCTACGGGCAATTCTCTGTCGAAACGTTATGAACCAGAAGGGCGGGCCGTGTCGTACGACACAGCCCGCCCCCGTTTCGCGATCCGCTTTCGTGACCGCCTACTTGAGCCGCGCCATGAGGGCGTGCTCGACGAGCGTGATGAGCGCGCTCTTGGCGTCCGCGCGGTGGCGGGCGTCGGTGGTGATGATGGGGGCGTCCGGGCCGATCTGCAGGGCCTCGCGGACCTCTTCGGGGGTGTACGGCTGGTGCCCCTCGAAGCCGTTGAGCGCCACCACGAAGGGCAGGCCGCTGTTCTCGAAGTAGTCGACGGCGGGGAAGCAGTCGGCGAGACGGCGGGTGTCGACGAGGACGACGGCGCCGATGGCACCGCGGACCAGGTCGTCCCACATGAACCAGAAGCGGTCCTGACCCGGCGTACCGAACAGGTACAGGATCAGGTCCTGGTCCAGGGTGATGCGGCCGAAGTCCATGGCGACCGTGGTGGTCGTCTTGTCCCCGGTGTGCGTCAGATCGTCGATGCCCGCGCTCGCGGAGGTCATCACGGCCTCGGTGCGCAGCGGGTTGATCTCGGAGACCGCGCCGACGAACGTGGTCTTGCCCACGCCGAAGCCGCCCGCCACCACGATCTTCGCGGAGGTGGTGGAGCGAGGAGCCGCTCCGCCGTTAGAGCTTGCGAAGTCCACTGAGCACCCTCTCGAGCAGCGTTACGTCCGGCGTGCCGCCGGCCTCTCCATTGCCCGGCTGGTGGATGGCCACCATTCCGGCCTCGGCCAGGTCGGCCACGAGGATCCGGGCGACACCGAGCGGCATCGACAGCAGTGCGGAGACCTCGGCGACCGACTTGACCTCGCGGCAGAGGGTGCAGATCCGCTGGTGCTCCGGCAGCAGGCCGGACAGGTGCATCGGATCGGCCGTGGTGCTGACCAGCGCCTCGATGGCGAGCTGGTAGCGCGGCCGGGTCCGGCCGCCGGTCATCGCGTAAGGACGCACCAGCGGCTGGTCGCCTTCCGAATACGACGAATCGCCGTACGAATCGGAGTAGGCGGGGGGCGGGGTCATTGATCCTCCGGGCTGGACAGCAGTGGTCAGCGTGCCGTCTGACGGGGCGGCCGGTGGGGGGGACGGTATGACGGCCTGGCGGTGGTACTGGGTTCCGGGGCGGGGGCCCCGGTCTCCCGGCCGGAAGTACCGTCCGGCCGGGAGAGTGGGAGTCAGATGAGCAGGCTTCCCTGGAGCTCCGCGCGCAGGTCCGGGGTGAGGACGCTGCCGGCGCGGTCCACGAGGAGGGCCATCTCGTAGCCCACGAGGCCGATGTCGCACTCGGGGTGCGCGAGTACGGCCAGCGAGGAGCCGTCGGAGACGGACATGAGGAAGAGGAACCCCCGGTCCATCTCGACCACCGTCTGGTTGACGGCGCCGCCCTCGAAGATGCGGGAGGCACCGGCGGTCAGCGACGTCAGCCCGGAGGCCACCGCCGCCAGCTGATCGGCGCGGTCGCGCGGGAACCCCTCGGACATGGCCAGAAGGAGTCCGTCGGCGGAGACCACCACGGTGTGGGACACCCCTGGGGTGTTGTCCACGAAGTTGGTGATCAACCAGTTCAGGTTCTGTGCCGCCTGGCTCATCGAACTCAACTATCGCTCCTGCTGGTAAGTGGGGTCGACGTGGTAACTGCCGGTTGCCGGGCCGTTGTTGCCAGCCTGACGTCCCTGCTGGATACCGCGTCGGAGGTTGGTCAGACGCCCGCGGACGTCGTCCGGGGAACGCGAGACCTGCGGACCGGCCTGCGCCTCGGCCTGCTGCTGCGCGGTGCCGGCCACGAGGTTCGCCCGCGGTACCCGGCGGGGCAGCCCCGAGGTGGTGATGCCGCCGGCGGCGGGCTGGCGCACGCGTTCGGCCTGCCGCATCAGCTCGTCGTTGGGGGAGGAGCGCCAGCTGACGGTCGGCGTGGCGCCGGTCGCCGCCTGGGCGGGCTCGGCCGCCTGCTCCTGGCCGCGCTGCGGCAGCTGGGGCTGCGGGCGCTGCTGGGGAGCCGGTGCCGGCGCCGCCGGGGCGGACTGCTGGTGCTGCTGCGGCTGCTGGGGTACGGACTGTCCCTGCGCGGGGGGCTGCTCGCCCTCCTGGCGGAACCAGTTCGACTCCAGCGTGTCGAAGATCGGGCTGCGGCCCGGATCCGTGCTCGGGGCGGCCGGCGGCAGCGCCTCCGGCTGGTGCCCCTGAGGCAGTCGCGGAGCTTCCGCACGGGCCGGGGGTACGGGCGCGTAGCCGCCGACACCGGGGCCGCCGGGCCGCTGGGCCTGGAAGTCCGGGCGGGCGAACTGGCCCGTGGAGGACGGGTCGGCGTAGCCGGCGGGGCCGCGCAGCTCCGGGCGCTCGAACTGCCCGGTGGTGCTGTTGCCCGGGTTGCCGTTGCCGGCGCCGCCCGCCTGCTGCGGGTACGGGGCGTTGAAGTCCGGGCGGGCGAACTCCGAGGTCGAGCCGGGGCCCGACAGCTCGTCGTGCCCGCGCGGGACGTCGTGCCCGCGCTGGTCCGCGCCCCAGCTGGTGGTCTGCGGGACCCCGGCCGGGGAGCCGCCCGCGCCCGGGAGTTCCGGACGGGGAGCGCCACCGCGCGGCGGCAGCTGGGGCCGCTGGCCGCGTCCTGCCGGGGCGGCCGGAGCCTGGCCCGGGTAGGCCGCGGGACCGGCGGGACCCGAGGGGGCGCCGGGCTGCGGCGGCTGCGGAGCCTGGGGGCGCTCGAAGCCGCTGCCCTGGGCGAAGCCGGTAGGACCGGCCGCCGAGGGAGCGGGCACCGGACGCGCCTGCGGGCCACCGGGAGCACCGGCCGGACCGCGGCCCGGCAGCGGGGCGCCCGCGCCGAACGCGCTCTGGCCCTGCCCGGCGGGAGCACCCTGCTGCGGGCGCGGGCCGGGAGCACCGGGACCGCCCTGCTGCGGGGGCCGGCCGCCCGGCTGGCCCTGCGGGCCGGCGGGACGCTGCGGGCCGGGAGCACCGTCGCGCCCCGGGAGGGCGGCGCGCTGGCCGCCCGCGGAGACCTGGCCGCGCTGCGGCGCCGCGCCCACGGGGGGACGTGCGCCGCCACCCGGCACGGAACCCTGCGCCGAGGGGCCGCCCTGCGCGGCACCGGGGCCACCCGGCGCACCGCCGGGGGCACCCGGCTTCTTGCCGCCCTGGGCGACGTCGACCGGCAGCATGACGAGGGCCGTGGTGCCGCCCGAGTCGGAGGGGCGCAGCTGGATGCGGATGCCGTGTCGCAGGGACAGGCGGCCGACCACGAACAGGCCCATGCGGCGGGAGACGGAGACGTCCACGGTGGGCGGCGAGGCGAGCCGCTCGTTGATCGCGGCGAGGTCCTCGGGGGAGAGGCCGATGCCGGTGTCGTGGATCTCGACGAGCACGCGGCCGTCGGGCAGCGCGTGACCGGTGACCTTGACCTTGGTCTGCGGGGAGGAGAACGACGTGGCGTTCTCCAGCAGCTCTGCGAGCAGGTGCACGAGGTCGTTGACGACGCGGCCGGCGACGTCGGTGCCGGGCACCGACGCGAGTTCGATGCGCTCGTACTGCTCCACCTCGGACGCGGCGGCGCGGAGCACGTCGACGAGCGGCACGGGGCGGGTCCAACGGCGGCCCGGCTCCTCGCCCGCGAGGACGAGGAGGTTTTCGCCGTTACGGCGCATGCGGGTCGCGAGGTGGTCGAGCTTGAAGAGCGAGGACAGCTGGTCCGGGTCGGCCTCGCGCGACTCCAGCTCGGAGATGAGCGAGAGCTGACGCTGGATGAGGCCCTGGGAGCGGCGCGAGAGGTTGGTGAACATCGCGTTGACGTTGCCCCGGAGGAGGGCCTGCTCGGCGGCGAGGCGGACGGCCTCGCGGTGCACGTCGTCGAAGGCCGCGGCCACCTGGCCGATCTCGTCACGGGTGTGCAGACCGACCGACTCCACGGACGTGTCCACGTCCTGCGGGTCGGACTCGGACAGCTGCTTGACGAGCTCCGGCAGGCGGTCCTGGGCGACGCGGGTCGCGGTGTCCTGCAGGCGGCGCAGCGAGCGGATCATCGAGCGGGCCATGATGAAGGCGCCGACGAGGGAGACGCCGAGGACGAGGAGGATCAGGGCACCGTTGATGATGGCGTCCTGCTGCGACTCGTTCTTGAGCTCGCGGGCCTTCTGCTCCATGTCCTCGAGCAGGGTGAGCTCGATGACCTTCATGGCCTGGAGCTTGGTGTCGTCGGCGTCGTACCAGTCCATCCAGGACCGGTTCTTCTCCTTGCCGAACTGCCCCTGGGTGCTCAGGACGCGGCGCGCGTAGTGGTCGGCGCTGCCGATCTCCGTGTTGCCGTCGCCGAGCGCCGCGAGAAGCTCCTCGGGCTTGCCCTGGTAGACGAGTTCGAAGGTCTTCTTCGACTGGCTCTCACCGCGCAGCGCGGAGAGCGCGTACAGACGGTCGTTCTCCTTCAGGTCGCCGGGCCTGTCGCCGCTCTCGGGGAGCGAGGCGGCGATGACGGCGCGCTGGATGGAGGCGTATTCCTTGGCGGACGAGAAGGCCGCCAGGGCGCGCGTGCGCTTGATCATCTCCGGGCTGGAGGTGGCCTGGGCCATGTCCTGCGAGAGCGAGAGCAGCGAGACGATCAGCGCGTTGTACTCGGTGACGGTCTGCTGGGCGCCGTTGACGTACGCCTTCTTGCGGATGTCCTCGATGCCGGTGAGCTGGCGGCCGATCTGCAGGATGTTGTTGCGGATCGACTTGAGGGTCTCGTCCTTGTCCTCCGCGCTGTCGACCTTGTCGGTCGCGGCGGCGAAGGCCTTGGCGGCGGAGTCGGTCTGGTCGCGGACGCCCTGGACGAGGCTGTTGCTCTTGCCGTCCTTGAGCTGCGACATCGGACCGGCCGACTTGTCCCGCTCCTCCTGGAGCATGGCGGCCAGGTTGGTGGCCTGCCGGGTCATCGTCGTCAGCAGCTGCATGTGCTCCAGCTGCGCGATGTCGTTCATCGAGTCGTTGATGCGGAAGCCACCGAGCGTGGTGGCGGCGACGACCGGCAGGGTCAGCAGAGACACCAGTCGCGTGCTGATGCGCCAGTTCTGCATGGCGAGACGGGAACCGGGCCCACTGGGGGCCTTGGGTATCGCCGTCTCCCGCTCCGCCAGCTCGTCCGTGGGCTTGTTGGCCCTGACGGACTTGCCGCGGCCCTTGGGCTTCAAGGCGCCGGAAAGGTCGGGGCTCGTGCCTTCGACAGCCGGCCCGCGGTTCTGGGCGTGCTGGGGCGAGGAGCCACGGTCGGTCCCGCCGCGCGGCTCCTGCTCCGCCGCAGCGCTGCCATCCCTCTTGAATCGTCCCTGCACTAGCGTCGCAACCTCTGGACCAGGCGTCCCGCCGGGCGACCGGTGGGACGGTGTCGAGTCTTGGGGCGGTGCGCCCCATGGTGGTCGTCGGTGACCGGCGCGTCTCCCTCTCCTTGCCGCCGCGCTCGGCGCTGGGTCGCGCCACCTGCGCGCCGGCTGATTCCCGCGGCGGTCCCGCGAATTCCAGCACAGAGGCGGATCTCCAACAAGGTGCGAGTGTCGGCCCGGAGAGTCGGTCACGGCTTGTGATGCAAGCGCTACAGCACGTAGAGGTCATTTGGTGAAGAATCGGACTTACACCATGCAAACACCGCGTCTGGCAAGGTGTCCCAGTCGCGATGATCGGGAGCGGAATGGCGCATTCAGTGGCGCAATGTCCGTTTTTTCAGGGCGAATTGACTGTCCGTTATGCCCGTAATGAGTGGTCACGGGTGAGCAAACTCACATAGCCGTGGCCATTACTTCCCGGTTCCGCGGGTGATTCAGATGTTTAGCCTTGCCCTTTACAGGGTTGGTGCATGCGACAAGCATCCACCACTCAAGATCCAACACACAAGATCCGACGAGCGAGCCGAGGGCCCCAGACTCCGATGAAGACGACGATGATGTTCCGCAACATAGCCAACCCGCGCCGCACCACCCTCGCGCACCTCAAGGACGCCGAGGAGCTGCAGGCCGTGGCCACTCCGGAGCACACCGTCGAGCTGCCGGCCCAGACGGCGAACCCGCGCCGCACCGTCCTGATGGACGCCCCGGTCGCCGTCGCCGCGCAGTAGGGGACGCCCCGCGCGAAAGGCGCGCGAAGCGTCGGCGCCCACCGCGTTAGCCTGGAGTCCGCAGACTCCAGCCAGCGGTAATACAGAGGGGCAGACGCAACACGTGCGCATCGCCAGGTTCTCGATCGACGGCAACGTCGCCTTCGGCGCGGTCGAGGGCAACGCCGCCCTCGCGGCGTCCGAAGGGGAGCTCGTCCTCGACATCATCAAGGGCATCCCGTTCGCGGACTTCGAGCTCTCCGGTACGAAGGTCCCGCTCAGCAAGGTCCGGCTGCTGCCGCCCGTGCTCCCGAACAAGGTCGTGGCCATCGGCCGCAACTACGCGGAGCACGCGGCGGAGCTCGGCAACGAGGTGCCCGACGCGCCCATCACCTTCTTCAAGCCCTCCACCTCGGTGGTCGGCCCGGGCGACCCGATCACGTACCCCTCCTTCTCCCAGGACCTCCACCACGAGGCGGAGCTCGCCGTGGTCATCGGCCGCATGTGCCGCGAGGTCCCGCGCGAGCGCGTCAAGGACGTGATCCTCGGCTACACCTGCGCCAACGACGTCACCGCGCGCGACGTCCAGCAGCGCGAGAAGCAGTGGGCCCGCGCCAAGGGCTTCGACAGCTCCTGCCCCCTCGGCCCCTGGATCGAGACCGACCTGGACCCGAGCGACCTGACCATCCAGTGCACGGTCAACGGCGAACAGCGCCAGCTCGGCCGCACCAGCGACATGGTCCGCTCCATCGAGGACCTGATCGTCCACATCAGCGAGGCCATGACGCTGCTCCCCGGCGACGTCATCCTCACGGGGACCCCGGCCGGAGTCGGCCCCCTGAACGTCGGCGACGAGGTCGCCGTCACCATCGAAGGCATCGGCACTCTCACCAACAAGGTGATCAAGCGTGGCTAACGCGAACGTCCGCGTACGTTTCTGTCCCTCCCCGACCGGCAA
Source organism: Streptomyces sp. NPDC051183 (assembly GCF_040682455.1). NCBI lineage: Bacteria > Bacillati > Actinomycetota > Actinomycetes > Kitasatosporales > Streptomycetaceae > Streptomyces > Streptomyces sp. NPDC051183. Next base: position 165,827 of record NZ_JBFBBA010000005.1, on the reverse strand, counting down.
CCCCCACGTGGGTCTGGTCCGCACGGCCCTCTTCAACTGGGCGTTCGCCCGCCACCACGGCGGTACGTTCGTCTTCCGCATCGAGGACACCGACGCGGCCCGCGACTCCGAGGAGTCGTACGTCCAGCTGCTCGACTCGCTGCGCTGGCTCGGCTTCACCTGGGACGAGGGTCCCGAGGTGGGCGGCCCGCACGCCCCGTACCGCCAGTCCCAGCGCATGGACATCTACGCGGACGTGGCGAAGAAGCTCCAGGACGGCGGCTACGCGTACAGCTGCTACTGCACCACCGAGGAGCTCGACCAGCGCCGCGACGCCGCCCGCGCGGCCGGCAAGCCCTCCGGCTACGACGGCCACTGCCGTGACCTGAGCACCGCGCAGGTGGCCGCGTACGAGGCCGCCGGCCGCACCTCGATCGTCCGCTTCCGGATGCCCGACGAGACGATCACCTTCACGGACCTGGTCCGCGGCGAGCTGTCCTTCACCCCCGAGAACGTGCCGGACTTCGGCATCGTCCGGGCCAACGGCGCCCCGCTGTACACGCTCGTCAACCCGGTCGACGACGCGCTGATGGAGATCACCCACGTCCTGCGCGGCGAGGACCTGCTGTCCTCCACCCCGCGACAGATCGCCCTGTACAAGGCGCTGACCGAGCTGGGCATCGCCAAGGCGACCCCCGCCTTCGGCCACCTGCCGTACGTGATGGGCGAGGGCAACAAGAAGCTCTCCAAGCGCGACCCGGAGTCCTCGCTCAACCTCTACCGCGAGCGCGGCTTCCTGCCCGAGGGCCTGCTGAACTACCTCTCGCTCCTCGGCTGGTCCTTCTCCAAGGACCAGGACATCTTCTCGATCGACGAGATGGTCGCGAAGTTCGACATCCCGGACGTCAACGCCAACCCGGCGCGCTTCGACCTGAAGAAGGCCGAGTCGATCAACGCCGACCACATCCGCCTGCTGGACCCGAAGGCCTTCGCGGACGCCTGCGCCCCGTGGCTGCGGGCCCCGCACGCCAACTGGGCGCCCGAGGACTTCGACGCCGAGGCCTGGGAGCGCATCGCGCCGTACGCCCAGACCCGCGTGACCGTCCTGTCGGACATCACGGCCAACGTCGACTTCCTGTTCCTGAAGGAGCCGGTCGAGGACCAGGCCTCGTGGGACAAGGCGATGAAGGGCGAGCCGGCGGCCCTGCTGACCACCGCGCGCGCCAACCTGGAGTCGGCCGACTGGACGGACCCCGAGTCCCTCAAGCAGGCCGTCCTGACCGCCGGCGAGGCCCACGGCCTCAAGCTCGGCAAGGCCCAGGCCCCGGTCCGCGTCGCCGTGACCGGCCGCACGGTCGGCCTGCCGCTCTTCGAGTCCCTGCAGATCCTGGGCAAGGACCGCTCGCTGGCCCGCATCGACGCGACGCTGGCCAAGCTGGCCGCGTAGCCCTCCCCGTACGTCCCGCAGGGGGCGGCCGCCGGATTTCCCGGCGACCGCCCCCTGCGGCGTTGTCGGTGCCGGGCCCGTCCGGGCGGCCATGGAGGCGCGCGGGAACGGCCCCGTGGCGTTCGTCACCGAGGGGGAGATCACCTGTTTCCTGACGGACTTCTTCGTCGTACCCACCGGGGCGGGGCTTCCCGAGTAGCCTCGGCCACATGCCGATCCGCGCCGTGCTCTGGGACATCGACGACACCCTGTTCGACTACACCGGGGCCGACACCGCCGGGCTCGCGCGGCAGCTGGAGGAAGAGGGCCTGCGCCAGCGGTACGGCTCCGCCGCCGAGGCGCTCGCGCTGTGGCGGCGCGTCACCGACCGGCACTGGGCGCGCTTCGCCGCCGGGGAGGTCACCTTCCTCGGGCAGCGCCGGGACCGGGTGCGGGACTTCCTCGGGGAGCCCGGCATGGGCGACGAAGCCGCCGACGCCTGGTTCGACCGCTACGTCGCGCACTACAAGGCCGCCTGGACGCTGTTCCCCGACGTGGTGCCCGTACTGGACGCCCTCGCCGGCGGCTACCGGCACGGGGTGCTCTCCAACTCCTCCACCGCCGCCCAGGACCCCAAGCTGCGCCACCTCGGCCTGCGCGACCGCTTCGAGGTGCTGGTGTGCGCCGCCGAACTGGGCGTGAGCAAGCCCGAGGCGGCCGCCTTCCTCAGCGCCTGCGCCGAAATGGGGCTCCCGCCGCACGAGGTGGTGTACGTGGGGGACCAGCCGGAGATCGACGCGCGCGGCGCCCGCGACGCCGGGCTGACGGCGGTCTGGCTCGACCGCGACGGCGGCCGCGGACCGGGTCCTGCCGGTGTGCACCGGATCGCCGGACTCGACCGGCTGCCGGAGCTGCTGGCTGCAGATACCCGTTTTGGAGCACGGTCAGCCATCCGGTAATGTTCTTTCTGCGCCGCCGGAGCGGGCCGAAAGGCCGGACGGGGGCGCTAACCAAACGAAAGTCCCTCAGGGTCTTGAGTTTTGGTGGGCTATAGTGTAATTGGCAACACGAGGGTTTCTGGTTCCCTTATTCTAGGTTCGAGTCCTGGTAGCCCAGCGCAGTGCAGCAGTAACGCAGTGCTTTGCCCCCGTTGTGTAGCGGCCTAGCACGCCGCCCTCTCAAGGCGGTAGCGCCGGTTCGAATCCGGTCGGGGGTACAGATCCTTCCCGCGAGATCTCCAGGGTCGCACCCGGACGTCTTGATGCAGGATCGCTAGGGCCCCCGTTGTGTAGCGGCCTAGCACGCCGCCCTCTCAAGGCGGTAGCGCCGGTTCGAATCCGGTCGGGGGTACAGTGTCTAGTTGGTCTAGACCATTGGGCTATAGTGTAATTGGCAACACGAGGGTTTCTGGTTCCCTTATTCTAGGTTCGAGTCCTGGTAGCCCAGCGCAGTACCGCAGTAACAGCTAGCCCCCGTTGTGTAGCGGCCTAGCACGCCGCCCTCTCAAGGCGGTAGCGCCGGTTCGAATCCGGTCGGGGGTACGCACAGAAGAGGCCCTCCGCGATCATCGCGGAGGGCCTCTTCGCTTTGCCCCGAGGGCACATGAGTACGGGCCCGGAGGCGCGCGTCAGGACGTGTGCGGCGTCGTACGCGCCCCCGGGCCCGGGGGAGTGGTGGGAGGTCGGACGGGCCGGCCGCCGGCTCAGCCGGAGCGGCGCAGCGCCTCGGTGAGCCGGGCGGCCGCGTCGATGACGGCCTGGGCGTGCATCCGGCCCGGGTGGCGGGTGAGCCGCTCGATCGGCCCGGAGACCGACACGGAGGCCACCACGCGGTTCGAGGGCCCGCGCACCGGCGCCGAGACGGAGGCCACGCCGGGCTCCCGCTCGCCGATCGACTGCGCCCAGCCGCGGCGCCGTACGCCCGAGAGCGCCGTCGCCGTGAAGCGCGCACCCTGCAGGCCGCGGTGGAGCCGCTCGGGCTCCTCCCACGCCATCAGGATCTGAGCCGCCGAACCGGCCTTCATCGGGAGCGTGGAGCCCACCGGGACGGTGTCCCGCAGGCCCGACAGCCGCTCGGCGGCCGCCACGCAGATGCGCATGTCGCCCTGACGCCGGTAGAGCTGCGCGCTCTCGCCCGTCACGTCCCGGAGGTGGGTGAGCACCGGTCCGGCCGTGGCCAGCAGGCGGTCCTCGCCGGCCGCGGCGGCGAGCTCCGCCAGCCGCGGTCCGAGGATGAACCGGCCCTGCATGTCCCTCGCCACCATCCGGTGGTGTTCCAGTGCCACGGCAAGGCGATGTGCCGTGGGTCGTGCGAGCCCTGTCGCCGCGACCAGCCCGGCGAGGGTGGCCGGACCGGACTCCAGTGCGCTCAATACCAGAGCTGCCTTGTCGAGAACGCCGACGCCGCTAGAGTTGTCCATGAAACGATATTCGCGTCTCACACTGTGAAACGCAAGTTCAATTTTTCCAAGAACCAGCGAGTCTGTATGTACGGGTCCACGAACCACTGGGTCCGGGACGGTGAGCCGGAGGGAAAGCGATGGGTAGGACACTCGCGGAGAAGGTCTGGGACGACCATGTCGTCCGGCGCGACGAGGGCGAGCCCGATCTCCTCTTCATCGATCTGCACCTGCTGCACGAGGTGACCAGCCCCCAGGCCTTCGAGGGCCTGCGCCAGGCCGGCCGCAAGGTCCGACGCCTCGACCTCACCATCGCGACCGAGGACCACAACACCCCCACCATCGACATCGACAAGCCGATCGCGGACCCGGTCTCCCGGGCCCAGCTGGAGACGCTGCGCAAGAACTGCGCCGAGTTCGGTGTCCGTCTGCACCCGCTGGGTGACGTGGAGCAGGGCGTCGTCCACGTAGTGGGACCGCAGCTGGGCCTGACCCAGCCGGGTACCACCGTGGTCTGCGGCGACTCGCACACCTCCACGCACGGCGCCTTCGGCGCGCTGGCCTTCGGCATCGGCACCAGCCAGGTCGAGCACGTGCTGGCCACCCAGACGCTGCCGCTGGCCCGCCCCAGGACGATGGCGATCACCGTCACCGGCGCGCTGGCCGAGGGCGTCACCGCCAAGGACCTGATCCTGGCGATCATCGCCAAGATCGGCACCGGCGGCGGCCAGGGCTACATCCTGGAATACCGCGGCGAGGCCATCGAGAAGCTCTCGATGGAAGCCCGCATGACCATCTGCAACATGTCGATCGAGGCGGGCGCCCGCGCCGGCATGATCGCCCCCGACCAGACCACCTTCGACTACCTGGAGGGCCGCGACCACGCCCCCCGGGGCGCCGACTGGGACGAGGCCGTCGCGTACTGGAAGACCCTGCGCACCGACGAGGACGCGGTCTTCGACGCCGAGGTCGTCATCGACGGCGCCGCGCTGTCGCCGTTCGTCACCTGGGGCACCAACCCGGGCCAGGGCGCGCCCCTGTCGGCCAACGTCCCCGACCCGGCTTCGTACGAGGACGCTTCGGAGCGTCTGGCCGCCGAAAAGGCCCTGGAATACATGGGGTTGACCGCCGGGCAGCCGCTGCGCGACATCAAGGTCGACACCGTCTTCGTAGGTTCGTGCACCAACGGCCGCATCGAGGACCTGCGGGCCGTGGCCGATGTCATCGGCGGCCGCAAAGTCGCCGACGGCGTACGGATGCTGGTGGTACCGGGCTCCGTCCGGGTCGCGCTGCAGGCCGTGGAAGAGGGCCTGGACAAGGTCTTCAAGGAGGCCGGCGCCGAATGGCGGCACGCGGGCTGCTCGATGTGCCTGGGCATGAACCCCGACCAACTGGCCCCCGGTGAGCGCTCCGCGTCCACCTCCAACCGCAACTTCGAGGGCCGGCAGGGCAAGGGCGGTCGTACCCACCTGGTCTCGCCGCAGGTGGCCGCCGCCACCGCGGTACTGGGCCACTTGGCCTCTCCCGCCGACCTGTCCGAAGCCACCGCGACCGCCGGAGTCTGAACCATGGAAGCCTTCACCACCCACACCGGCCGGGCCGTACCGCTGCGCCGCGGCAACGTGGACACCGACCAGATCATCCCGGCCCACTGGCTGAAGAAGATCACCCGCGACGGGTTCGAGGACGGGCTCTTCGAGGCCTGGCGCAAGGACCCGGAGTTCATCACGAACCGGCCCGAGCGCGCGGGGGCGACCGTCCTGGTCGCGGGCCCCGACTTCGGCACCGGCTCCTCGCGCGAACACGCCGTCTGGGCCCTGCAGAACTTCGGCTTCAAGACGGTCATCTCCTCCCGGTTCGCCGACATCTTCCGCGGCAACTCGCTGAAGAACGGTCTGCTGACCGTCGTCCTGCCGCAGGAGACCGTCGAGCAGCTGTGGAAGCTGACCGAGGCCGACCCGACCGCCGAGGTCACCGTGGACCTGGTCGCCCGCCAGGTCCGAGCCGAGGGCGTCGAGGCGGAGTTCGAACTCGACGACAACGTCCGCTGGAGGCTGCTGGAGGGTCTGGACGACATCTCGCTCACCCTTCAGAACGAAGCGGACATCGCCACCTACGAAAGCGCCCGGCCGGCCTTCAAGCCGCGCACGATTCAGGTCTGATTCCTGCCTGATCAGCGCTTATTCACCCTTGGGTGATCACACCGGCAACACTGTGCCCCCTGCCTTCCGGCAGGGGGCACAGCCGTTTGTTGAGGCCCCGTGAGGCGACAACTCGCCCCAGATGGCACAATCTGTGCATGGAACGCGACAGTCAACTCGAGCTCTACGAACTCGTCGCGGACCGGTTGAAAGAAGCACACACAAGGGTGCGCACGCTGCAAGTCCCGGAGGGCGTAAGGATGGCGCTGTCCCGGAAGCTGTTGGTCGTCACGGCCGCGGCGAAGCACGATCTCGCCGATGCGGCAAGGCGCCTGGACAGGTTGATGAAGGACCTCGACGAGGGTCGATTCCCTGAAGGCGACTGATGCGAAGGAACTCCGTAACGACCTACAACGTTGCGGCACTAGGGTGATTAGCCCGTTTCGTGTTTGATTTGCGGTATATATCCGCCTAACGTGCGAAATAAGCTTGAACACATTCGTTCTGGCGAAGTCTCCGAAGGGGAAGACGTTGAACAAGGCGCAGCTCGTAGAAGCGATTGCCGACAAGCTGGGCGGCCGTCAGCAGGCCGCGGACGCTGTCGACGCGGTACTGGACGCGATCGTCCGCGCGACCGTCGCGGGCGACCGGGTCTCGGTCACGGGCTTCGGCTCGTTCGAGAAGGTCGACCGCCCGGCCCGTTACGCCCGCAACCCCCAGACGGGAGAGCGCGTCCGGGTCAAGAAGACCTCGGTTCCCCGCTTCCGCGCGGGCCAGGGCTTCAAGGACCTGGTCGCCGGCACCAAGAAGCTCCCCAAGGGCGGCGAGGTCTCGGTGAAGAAGGCGCCCAAGGGCAGCCTCACCGGTGGCGCTTCCGCGACGGTCAAGAAGGCCGCGGCCAAGAAGGCCACCACCGCCAAGAAGGCCGCGGCGAAGACCGCGGTCGCCAAGAAGGTCACGGCGAAGAAGACCACCGCGACCGCGAAGAAGGCCGTCGCCAAGACCGCCGTGGCGAAGAAGGCCGCGCCGGCCGCGAAGAAGGCCACGGTCAAGAAGGCCGCCGCGACGGCGAAGAAGACCACCGCGACCGCCAAGAAGACGGCTCCGGCCGCCAAGAAGGCCACCGCGAAGACCACCGCGCCCGCCAAGAAGACGGCGACGCGCAAGGCCACCGCGAAGAAGACCACCGCCCGCAAGAAGTAGGGGCACGAGTCACACGCGCCGGGCCGGCTTCCCCTGGAGGGGGAAGCCGGCCCGCGGTGCGTTCTTGCAGGTGGGGAAGGCAGGCCTCAGAAGGTCTGCAGCGTGACCAGGGTGATCCGAAGGCCGGCGCCCTCGCCGTCCGTCTCGATCCGGACCCGCTGGCCCGGGCGCAGCAGCCGCAGGCCGCCCGCGTCGAACGCAGGTGCCTCGAAGGGCACCGGGGTGCCGTCGTCCAGCAGCACACTGCCGCTGCGGGTCTGGGAGTCGTACGTGTACGCGGTCGCCTGCATACGGGCACTGTATCGGGCTGTGTGACGCCCCACACCAAGGGTGAGGGCGGTCCGCAGGTCCGCACCCGTGTCCACGTCCCGGCGCACGCTGTCGACGCCCGCCAGGGCCATTTCCACCGCCCCGGAGGCCGAATGCCGGGCCCGGGACGGTCCGCCGAACGACGGGGCCAATTCCACGTCCGGCGCAGCGGAAAGCAGGGTCGTCCCGATTCCCGCCGCATCGGCCAGAAATGCCCGGGGGAATACCGCCGCCGCATCGAGCACGCGTAGCAATTCCGGAGGCCGCAGCGCGGGCAGATCCGCGTTCATCGCGGCCACCGCCGCCCGCGGCCGGCCCGCGCGTATCGCCCGCGCCCCGTGGACCAGCGCCGCGTTGAGCCCGGAGCCCGGCGCGTCCGGCACGATCCGCGCTCCCAGCCGGGCCAGTTCCGCCCCGGCCGCCGCGTCGTCCGTGACGACGACCACATCCGCGACCGCCGCGCAGGCCAGCGCCCCTGCCACGGTGTCCTGCGCGAACGCCAGCGCGAGCGCCGGGCGCCAGGCGCCGACGGCCTGCGCGAGCCGGCTCTTGGCCAACGCCAAGGGCTTCAGCGGGACCACCAGGCTCCAGGCGGCGTTCGTCACGGACCCCTACCCTCCGGTGAGCTCTCGCACATGCGCAGGCCATGGTCAGGTCATGGCCGGGTCATGCCTCGGCCCATTGTCACTCCCGGCCGGGCGACCCGGGGGACCGGTGCCCTGAGCGGGGCGTACGGTGTTCTCGACAGAGACCGGACCCGGGGCGACACTTGTTCGGCCCCGAGGTGCCCCAGCCGCGCACCGGTCGTAGAGGAAGGTGTCCGAGTGTCCCGCCGCAGAATCGGCTTCTGGTACCGCCTGGCGGCGGTCATCGCAAAACCGCCGCTGGTAGTGCTCTTCAAGCGGGACTGGCGGGGAATGGACCACATTCCGGCCGAGGGCGGATTTATCACCGCCGTCAATCACAACTCGTATCTGGACCCGCTCTCCTACGCGCACTTCCAGTACAACACCGGCCGAGTGCCCCGATTGCTCGCCAAGGCGGCCCTCTTCAAGGTGCCTATTGTCGGCGCCATCCTGCACGGCAGCGGGCAGATCCCCGTCTACCGGGAGTCCACCAACGCCCTGGACGCATTCCGGGCCGCCGTGGACGCGATCGAGGCCGGCGAATGCGTGGCCTTTTACCCGGAAGGCACCCTCACCCGCGACCCCGACATGTGGCCGATGGCCGGCAAGACCGGCGCCGCCCGCGTCGCGCTGATGACAAAGGCCCCCGTCATTCCGGTGGCCCAGTGGGGCGCGAATCTCGCGATGCCCCCGTACGCCAAGGAGAACAAGCTCAGCCTGTTCCCGCGCAAGACCCTCCAGGTGATCGCCGGACCGCCCGTGGACCTCTCCGCGTTCTACGACAGGGAACCCACCCCGGAGGTCCTCAAGGAGGTCACCGAGGTCATCATGGCGGCCATCACCGGGCTGCTGGAGGAACTGCGGGGCGAAACCGCGCCCGCGCAGCCGTACGACCATCGCAAGGCCAGGGCCGAACAGCGGCGCAAGGCCGCGGGGGAGGGCAAGAAGTGACACGTCCCGTGAAGGCAACCGTCTTCGGAACCGGATCCTGGGGCACGGCCTTCGCCGTCGTGCTCGCCGACGCCGGCTGCGAGGTGACCCTCTGGGGCCGCCGTCAGGAGCTCGTCGACGCCATCAACACCGGCCGGACCAACCCGGACTACTTCCCGGACGTCCAACTCCCGGAGAACATCCGCGCCACCACCGACCCGGCCGCGGCCGCGGCCGGCGCCGACTTCACAGTCCTCGCCATCCCCTCCCAGACCCTGCGCGAGAACCTCGCGGCCTGGGCGCCCCTGCTGGCCCCCGACACGGTGCTCGTCTCCCTCATGAAGGGCATCGAACTCGGCACCGCCAAGCGCATGAGCGAGGTCATCGAAGAGGTCGCCAAGGTCCCCGCCGAGCGCATCGCCGTCGTCACGGGCCCCAACCTGGCCCCCGAGATCGCCGCCCGGCAGCCCGCCGCCTCCGTCGTCGCCTGTGTGGACGAGGCCGTGGCCCGGCGCCTCCAGGCCGCCTGCCACACCGCGTACTTCCGCCCGTACACGAGCACCGACGTCATCGGCTGCGAGCTCGGCGGCGCCGTCAAGAACGTCATCGGCCTCGCCGTGGGCATCGCCGACGGCATGGGCCTGGGCGACAACACCAAGGGCTCCCTCATCACCCGCGGACTCGCCGAAGCGACCCGTCTGGGCGTCGCGATGGGAGCCGACCCGCTCACCTTCTCCGGCCTCGCGGGCCTCGGCGACCTGGTCGCCACCTGCTCCTCGCCGCTCTCCCGGAACCACACCTTCGGCACCAACCTCGGCCGCGGGATGACCCTGGAGGAGACCATCGCGGTCACCCGGCAGACCGCGGAGGGCGTCAAGTCCTGCCAGTCGGTGGCCGATCTCGCCCGCCGCCACGGGGTCGACATGCCGATCACCGACACCGTCGTCGACATCGTCCACCACGGCAAGCCCACGCTGGTCGCGCTGAAGGAACTCATGGCGCGCAGCGCCAAACCGGAACGGCGCTGACTCCTTTCCGGACGTCTGAGCGGGTACCCTCGTGGCGATATGAGCAGCGAGAACCTCCCCCAGACCCCTGAGCAGCAGGGCCGCAAGCCCCGCGTGGCCGTCGTGTTCGGCGGCCGCAGCTCGGAACACGCCATCTCGGTCGTCACGGCGGGCGCCGTGCTGCGCTCCATCGACCGCTCCAAGTACGAGGTGCTGCCCATCGGCATCACCACGGACGGCCGGTGGGCGCTGACCGCCGACGAGCCCGCGCGGATGGCCATCGCCGACCGAAAGCTCCCGAACGTCGAGGAGCTCGCCGACTCCGAGGACGGCTCCGTCGTGCTCTCGGTCGACCCCGCCCGCCGCGAGGTCGTCTACACCGAGCCGGGCGCCGTTCCCAAGGCCCTGGGCGAGGTCGACGTCGTCTTCCCCGTACTGCACGGCCCGTACGGGGAGGACGGCACCCTGCAGGGCCTCCTGGAGCTGTCCGGCATCCCGTACGTCGGCTCGGGCGTCCTCGCCTCGGCCGTCGGCCAGGACAAGGACTACATGAAGCGGGTCTTCACGTCCTTCGGGCTGCGCGTCGGCCCGTACGTGACCATCCGCCCCCGCGAGTGGGAAGCGGACCGCGACGCCGCCCGCGGCCGGATCCTGGACTTCGCCGGCGAACACGGCTGGCCGCTGTTCATCAAGCCCGCCCGGGCCGGCTCCTCCATCGGCATCACCAAGGTCGACGACGCCTCCGCCCTGGACGCAGCGGTCCGCGAGGCCCAGCGGCACGACCCGAAGATCATCGTGGAGGCGCTGCTGCGCGGCCGCGAGATCGAGTGCGGAGTGCTGGAGTTCGAGGACGGTCCGCGCGCGAGCGTGCCCGCCGAGATCCCGCCGGTCTCCAGCCACGACTTCTACGACTTCGAGGCGAAGTACATCGACTCCGCCTCCGGGATCGTGCCCGCGCCGCTCACCCCCGAGCAGACCGCCGAGGTCCAGCGGCTCGCGATCGAGGCCTTCGAGGCAGCGTCGTGCGAGGGTCTGGTGCGAGCCGACTTCTTCCTGACCGAAGACGGCACCTTCGTCATCAACGAGATCAACACGATGCCCGGGTTCACCCCCATCTCCATGTACCCGCGGATGTGGCAGGAGTCGGGCATCGAGTACCAGGAACTGGTGGACCGCCTGATCCAGGCGGCCCTGCGCCGCTCCACCGGGCTGCGTTAGGCCGTCCGGCCGGATTCCGGGACCAACGCCGACCGCCCGCCGGGGAAATCCCGGCGGGCGGCGGTGTGAGCGGGTCCGGTCGGGGCCTCAGTACGAAGAGATCCCCACCGGTACGGTCCTGGCGATGGCGGCGGACAGCCCGACCAGCATCCCGGCATCCGTGGCATGCTCCTTGTCGACCCGGACCTCCGTGTACGCCAGGCGCGCGCCGGTGGTGAACCGGAACCCCCCGTCGTCGCCCTGCTTCTCCAGCAGCCAGCCGACACCGTTGACCTCGACGCCGTCCTGCTCCGGATCCCACATCTTCGCGGGCTTGGGGATACCGCACCGCAGTACGATCGCCGAGCCGCCCCAAGCGGCGGTCAGGTCGGACTCCGGTTCCACCGGGGTCCGCGCCAGACCGGCCACCGTTTCCGGGAGCTCCTTGTGCAGCGCCGCACAGAGCCCCGCGACGTCGGCGGGCGGTGCGGGCGGCGGAGTCACCCGGGCCCCGGAACCGCCCACGGTGCAGCCCGCGACGGACAGGACGACAGCCAGTGCGGGCAGTACGGCGAGCAGACCAGGGGGCCGGTGGTGGAGGCACATCACCGGCCAAGCGTAGACGGGGGCTACAGATGGACCACGGGGCAGGTCAAGGTGCGGGTGATCCCCTCCACCTGCTGGACCTTGGCCACGACCATGCGACCGAGTTCGTCCACGGTGTCGGCCTGGGCGCGCACGATCACGTCGTACGGGCCCGTCACGTCCTCGGCCTGGATCACCCCCGCGATCTGGGCGATGGACTCGGCGACGAAAGACGCCTTGCCCACCTCGGTCTGGATAAGGATGTACGCCTGTACCACGGAACCTCCAGGGCGGCCACGAGGATCATTTCCCCTAACCTTCGGGTGGGCCCCACACGATCGGCGGGGCCGGGGGAAGAAGGGACGCCACGGTACCGCGTCGCCGAGCGCCGCGGGGAGACCTGCGAGCCCGGCACCACGCACGGCGGGGCGTACGGAGAGCAGAAGTTGACGTATCTGTTGACGGTACCCAGAGCTGTGACGGCTCGCGACCGCAAGCGGACTGGGCAAGAAGGGGCACAGCGATGAAGGGCACTGTGGGCGAGCTGGGGGAGTTCGGGCTCATTCGGGAGCTCACCTCACGGCTCACCACCACCCCGGCGGTCCGGCTCGGGCCGGGCGACGACGCCGCGGTGGTGTCGGCCCCCGACCGGCGGGTCGTGGCGAGCACCGACATCCTGCTGGAGGGCAGGCACTTCCGGCGCGACTGGTCCACGGCCTACGACGTAGGCCGCAAGGCCGCCGCGCAGAACCTGGCCGACATCGCCGCCATGGGCGCGGTGCCGACCGCGCTGCTCCTCGGCCTCGTCGTCCCGGCGGAACTGCCGGTCACCTGGCCCACCGAGCTGATGGACGGCATCCGCGACGAGTGCCAGGTCGCCGGCGCGGCCGTGGTCGGCGGGGACGTCGTCCGCGGCGACACCATCACCGTCGCCATCACCGCCCTCGGCGACCTGCGCAACCACGAGCCCGTGCTGCGCTCCGGCGCCCAGCCCGGCGACGTCGTGGCCGTCACGGGCTGGCTGGGCTGGTCGGCGGCCGGTTTCGCCGTCCTCTCGCGAGGCTTCCGCTCCCCGCGGGCCTTCGTGGAGGCCCACCGGCGGCCCGAGCCGCCGTACCACGCGGGCCCCGCGGCCGCCGGACTCGGCGCCACCGCCATGACCGACGTCAGCGACGGCCTGATCGCCGACCTCGGGCACATCGCCGAGGCCAGCAAGGTACGGATCGACCTGCGCACGGCGGCCGTCGACATCCCGACGCAGATGCACGACATCGGGCAGGCCGTCGGCGTGGACCCGCTGCAGTGGGTGCTCACCGGCGGAGAGGACCACGCGATCGTGGCCACCTTCCCGCCCGACGTGAAGCTCCCGGCCCGCTGGAAGGTCATCGGAGAGGTGCTCAACCGCTCCGCGCTGCCCCAGGTGACCGTGGACGGCGCCCCTTGGACCAGCGGCGGCGGCTGGGACCACTTCGGCGGCGAGCCGGCCGCCGAGGAGACACCGCGATGAGCGGCGCCCCGCCGCTCTGCCTGACCGTCGCCGGATCCGACTCCGGCGGCGGCGCGGGCATCCAGGCCGACCTCAAGACCATGCTGGCCCTCGGCGTGCACGGCATGAGCGTGCTCACCGCTGTGACCGCCCAGAACTCCCTGGGGGTCACAGGGGTCTGGGAGCTGCCCGCCGAGGCCGTGAGGGCCCAGTACAGGGCCGTGGCGGACGACATCGGCGTACAGGCCGTGAAGACGGGGATGCTGTCCTGCGCCGCTCTGGTGGAGACCGTCGCCGAACTGCTGGCCGGCACTGGTGCCCCGGCCGTCGTGGACCCGGTGGGCGTCTCCAAGCACGGGGACGCGCTGCTCGCCGCCTCGGCGCTGGACGCCGTACGCAAGGAGCTGCTGCCGCGGGCCACCGTGGCCACGCCCAACCTGGACGAGGTCACCCAGCTCACCGGTGTGGTGGTGGAGACCGAGGACGACATGCGGCGGGCGGCCGAAGCGGTCCTCGGCTTCGGGCCGCGCTGGGCGCTGATCAAGGGCGGCCACCTGGCGGCGCACGGGGACGAGGCCGTGGACCTGCTGACGGACGGCGCCGACGAGCTGTGGCTGCGCGCTCCCCGGCACGACAACCGGCACACGCACGGCACGGGTTGCACCCTGGCCAGCGCCGTCGCGGCGGGCCTGGCGAAGGGCCTCGCCGTCCCGGAGGCCGTCACGGCGGCGAAGTCCTACGTCACCGGCGCCATCGCCGCCGGCTTCGCGCTGGGCGGCGGCATCGGCCCGGTGGACCACGCCTGGCAGTGGCGCTGAGAGCAGGCTCCGCCACGAGCCCCCGCGCCGGCCCCGGACAAGGCAAAAGGCCGGTTCACCAAAGGTGAACCGGCCTTCTTGGCAACCGGAAAGGGCTGCGCTACGACGACGGGAGGCGTCAGCGCGAGACCTTGCCGGCCTTGATGCACGAGGTGCAGGCGTTGAGGCGCTTCGGCGTCCCATTGACCACGGCACGAACGCGCTGGATGTTCGGGTTCCAGCGACGCGAGGTGCGGCGGTGCGAGTGGGAGATGTTGTTGCCGAAGCTCGGCCCCTTGGCGCAAACGTCGCAGTTGGCAGCCACAGGTCACTCCAAAGACTTCAGATGCAATTACAGTGAAATCCGGCGCACCGGAATCAGAGATCTGAAGTGGCTTGCCGGACGAATGGCCCGACTCTCGACGGGCAACCTGAGCAGCATACAACGACTGCTTCGGTCCAAGAAAACTACCATGTCCGCCACCCGTCCCGCCCCGGGGTCCCGACCTCCCGGCCGGCCTTCGTTACCCTGCGGTGAACCCTGGCCCGCACAAGGAGGAACGCCCGGTGGCGCACGAGCCGCAGTCGCACCCCCTCGATGAGCGCGACGAGCGCGACGAGCTCGACGCCGAAGCGGTGCGCACCTGGAGCTCGCTGGCCCTGGCCGCACTGGGCCGGGCCCGCGAGGACATCGACGCGATCAACGTCTACCCCGTCGCGGACGCCGACACCGGCACCAACCTCTACCTCACCGCCGAGTCCGCCGACCGCGAGCTGCGGGCCGCCGTCGGGACCGTGACCGAGGCCACAGCCCCGGCCGCCCCCCTGTCGGCGGCCGTACGCGCCTACGCGCACGGTGCCCTCATAGGCGCCCGGGGGAACTCCGGGACGATCCTGGCGCAGCTGTTGCGCGGCGTGGCCGATGTGCTCGGCGACGAGCCGGGCGGCCGCGGGCCGGGCCGGCTGCTCGCCCAGGCGCTGACCCGGGCCGCCGAGGAGGCCTACCAGGCCGTCGCGCACCCGGTGGAGGGCACGATGCTCACCGTCGCCGCCGCGGCCGCGCGGGCCGGGGAGGCCGCCGGGGCCGCTGCCGGGACCGCGGTGGACGTGGCCCGGGCGGCCTACGACGGGGCCCGCGCGGCCCTGGCCGAGACCCCGGGGCAGCTGGCCGAGCTCGGGCGGGCCGGGGTGGTCGACGCCGGGGGCTGCGGGCTGGTCGCCGTACTCGGGGCCCTGTGGCAGGCCCTCTCCGGCCAGGAGCCGGCCCCCGAAGCGGTGCGCGGGCGGGCGGTGCCCGTGCCGCGGCCGCCGGAGCCGTGCGCGCAGGAGCAGGAGGGGCCCGCGTACGAGGTGGTCTATCTGCTGGAGGCCGGCGAGGCGGCGGTGGGGGACCTGCGGACGCGGCTCGACGGGCTCGGCGACTCCCTGGTGGTCGTCGGCGGCGACGGCCTGTGGAACGTCCACGTCCACGTCGACGACCCCGGCGCGGCCGTGGAGGCCGGGGTGGTCGCCGGCCGGCCGTACCGGATCCGCATCACCCACTTCGGCGACGAGCGGCGCCGGGCCCGGGGCGAGCGCGCCCAGCGGGCCGTGGTCGCCGTCGTCCCGGGCGAGGGACTGGCCGGGCTGTGCGGGGAGGCGGGCGCGACCAGCGTGCTCGCCCGCCCCGGGGAACCGCCGACCGTCGCCGAACTGCTCGACGCCATCCGCCGGGCCCACGCCCGCGAGGTGGTGCTGCTCCCGGGCGGCGCCGACCTGCGCGCGGCCGCCCTCGCCGCCGCCGAGCAGGCCCGCGCCGACGGCGTACGGGTCGCCGTGGTCCCCACCCGGTCGGCGGTCCAGGGCCTGGCCGCCCTCGCCGTGCACGACCCGGACGGCAGCTTCGACGAGGACGTGGTCGCCATGACCGCGGCGGCCGGCGCCACCCGGTACGCCGAACTGGCCGTCGCGGAGCGGCAGTCCTTCACCTCGGCCGGCATCTGCCAGGCCGGCGACGTGCTCGGGCTCATCGACGGGGACGTCGCCGTCATCGGCGCGGACCTGCCGCAGACCGCGGAAGCCGTACTGGCGCGGATGCTCGGGTCCGGCGGCGAGCTCGTCACCCTGGTGCTGGGCCCCGAGGTGCCCGACGCGCTCGCCGAGCGCCTGGAGGCGTACGTCCAGCACGGGCACCTGGCCGTGGACACCGTGACCTACCGGGGCGGGCGTTACTCGGCGCCCCTGCTCATCGGGGTGGAATAGCGGGCTTGTCGGCGCCATGGTGTGCAATGGAACACGTGCCCGCGCTCGACGAAGACCTCAAGAAGACGCTCGGCCCCGCCACCGCGAAGGTGCTGGCCGAACAGCTCGGCCTGCACACGGCCCTGGACCTGCTGCACCACTACCCCCGGCGGTACGCCGAGCGCGGCGAGCTGACCTCGCTGGCCGAGCTCGCCGACCAGATCGACGAGCACGTGACGGTCGTCGCACAGGTCGCCGACGCCCGGCTGCTGACCTACCAGGGCAGCCGCGGCGGCGGCAAGCGGCTGGAGGTGACCATCACCGACGGCAGCGGCCGGCTCCAGCTCGTCTTCTTCGGTGCGGGCGTCCACAAACCGCACAAGGAACTGCTGCCGGGCAGCCGTGCGATGTTCGCGGGCAAGGTCTCGAAGTTCAACCACAAGCTCCAGCTCGCGCACCCGGCGTACGAGCCGCTCGGCGCGGACGCCTCCGACCGCGACGCGGCCACCGCCTTCGCCAACCAGCTCATCCCGATCTACCCGGCCTGCGCGAAGCTGGAGTCCTGGAAGATCGCCAAGTGCGTGGACGCGCTGCTGCCCACGGCGCAGGAGGTCGTGGACCCGCTCCCGGACGCCCTGCGCGAGGGCCGGGGGCTGGTCCCGCTCACCGAAGCCCTGCTGAAGATCCACCGGCCGTCCACCAAGGCCGACATCGACGACGCCCGCCAGCGCCTGAAGTGGGACGAGGCCTTCGTCCTCCAGGTCGCCCTGGCCCGCCGCCGGCACGCCGACTCCCAACTGCCGGCCGTCCCCCGCCGCCCCGCCCCGGGCGGCCTCCTCGACGCCTTCGACGCCAAACTCCCCTTCACCCTCACCGAGGGCCAGGAGAAGGTCTCGAAGGAGATCTTCGACGACCTCGCCACCAGCCACCCCATGCACCGCCTCCTCCAGGGCGAGGTCGGCTCGGGAAAGACGATGGTGGCCCTGCGGGCCATGCTCGCCGTCGTGGACTCCGGGGGGCAGGCCGCGATGCTCGCGCCCACCGAGGTGCTCGCCCAGCAGCACCACCGCTCCATCACCGAGATGATGGGCGAACTCGCCGAGGGGGGAATGCTCGGCGGCTCCGACCAGGGCACCAAGGTCGTGCTGCTCACCGGCTCCATGGGGATGCCCGCGCGGCGCAAGGCGCTGCTCGACCTGGTCACCGGCGAGGCCGGGATCGTCATCGGCACCCACGCCCTGATCGAGGACAAGGTGCAGTTCCACGACCTCGGCCTGGTCGTGGTCGACGAGCAGCACCGCTTCGGCGTGGAGCAGCGCGACGCGCTGCGGTCCAAGGGGAAGCAGCCCCCGCACCTGCTGGTGATGACCGCGACCCCGATCCCGCGCACGGTGGCGATGACCGTCTTCGGCGACCTGGAGACCTCCGTCCTCGACCAGTTGCCCGCCGGGCGCTCGCCGATCGCCACCCACGTGGTGCCCGCCAAGGACAAGCCGCACTTCCTCGCCCGGGCCTGGGAGCGGGTCCGCGAGGAGGTGGAGAACGGCCACCAGGCGTATGTCGTCTGCCCGCGGATCGGCGACAGCGAGGACGAGCCGAAGAAGAAGGGCTCCGCCGAGGACGACGCCGAGAAGCGTCCGCCGCTCGCCGTCCTCGACATCGCCGAGCAGCTCACGCGCGGGCCGCTGGCCGGGCTGAGCGTCGAGGTGCTGCACGGGCGGATGGACCCCGCCGACAAGGACGACGTCATGCGCCGCTTCGCCGCCGGCGAGGTCAAGGTGCTGGTCGCCACCACCGTCATCGAGGTCGGGGTGAACGTCCCGAACTCCACGGTCATGGTGATCATGGACGCGGACCGGTTCGGCGTCTCCCAGCTGCACCAGCTGCGCGGCCGCGTCGGCCGCGGCTCCGCACCGGGCCTGTGCCTGCTGGTCAGCGAGATGCACGAGGCCAGCCCCGCCCGGGCCCGGCTCGCCGCCGTCGCCGCCACCCTCGACGGCTTCGAGCTCTCCCGCATCGACCTGGAGCAGCGCCGCGAGGGCGATGTCCTCGGCCAGGCCCAGTCCGGCGTCCGGTCCTCCCTGCGCATGCTCGCCGTCATCGAGGACGAGGAGGTCATCGCCCAGGCCCGGGAGGAGGCCACCCGCGTGGTCCTCGCCGATCCCGAGCTGGCGGGCCTGCCCGGCCTGCGGACCGCGCTGGACGCCCTGCTGGACACCGAGCGGGAGCAGTTCCTGGAGAAGGGCTGACAATGGGGGTGCCCGTTGTCCCCCGAGGATTGAAGGACCCCCAGATGACCCGCGTGATCGCCGGCAGCGCCGGCGGGCGACGACTGGCCGTGCCCCCGGGCACCGGCACCCGGCCGACCTCGGACCGGATGCGCGAAGGCCTCTTCTCCACCTGGGAGTCGCTGCACGGCGTCGACGGGGCCCGCGTGCTCGACCTCTACGGGGGCTCCGGCGCCGTCGGCCTGGAGGCCCTCTCCCGCGGCGCCGCCCACGCCCTGCTGGTCGAGGCCGACGCCAAGGCCGCCAAGGCGATCCGGGACAACATCAGGACGCTGGGCCTGGCCGGAGCCGAGTTCCGGGCCGGCAAGGCCGAGCAGATCGTCTCGGTCCCGGCCGGCGGGGACCCGTACGACATCGTCTTCCTGGACCCGCCCTACGCCGCGGACCACGCGGAACTCCGCGAGATCCTCCTCACACTCCGGTCCAATGGCTGGCTCACCGACGATGCGCTCGTCACCGTGGAGCGCAGCACCAGGAGCGGCGCCTTCCCGTGGCCCGAGGGCTTCGAGCCGCTCCGGTCGCGGAAGTACGGCGAGGGCACCCTTTGGTACGGTCGCGCCGCCTTCACCAGCGAAAACTCATGAACGAGGGAGTTCAGTTGCGCCGCGCCGTCTGTCCGGGGTCCTTCGATCCCATCACCAACGGACACCTCGACATCATCGGACGCGCCTCCAGGCTCTACGACGTCGTGCACGTCGCGGTGATGATCAACCAGTCGAAGCAGGGCCTGTTCACCGTCGAGGAGCGGATCGAGCTGATCCGCGAGGCGACGTCCGACTACGGGAACATCGAGGTCGAGGCCTTCCACGGGCTGCTCGTCGACTTCTGCAAGCAGCGGGACATCCCGGCCATCGTCAAGGGCCTGCGCGCCGTCAGCGATTTCGACTACGAGCTCCAGATGGCCCAGATGAACATGGGCCTGTCGGGCGTCGAGACCCTGTTCGTGCCGACGAACCCCACCTACAGCTTCCTGTCCTCCTCCCTGGTCAAGGAGGTCGCGGCATGGGGCGGCGACGTCGCCCACCTGCTGCCCGCGCATGTGCACGCGGCGCTGATCGAGCGCCTGGCGAACCGCTGACGCACTGACGGTGCGTCAGGCGGTGTCGGGCCCCCGCCCCGTGGCCTTAAAGTCGTCCCGTCCGTCTCAGGAACCGCCCGAGGCCGAGAGAGTGCGAGCCCCCATGGACGTGCAGAAGAAGCTCGACGAGATCGTCGCGGCCGTCGGCGGCGCCCGGTCCATGCCCATGTCGGCCTCCTGCGTGATCAACCGTGCCGAGCTGCTCGCGCAGCTCGAAGAGGTGCGCCAGGCCCTGCCCGGCTCGCTCGCGCAGGCGCAGGAGCTGATCGGCGGCCGGGAGCAGATGGTCGAGGAGGCCCGCCGGGAGGCGGAGCGGATCATCGAATCGGCGCACACCCAGCGCGGTTCGCTGATCTCCGACACCGAGGTCGCCCGGCGCTCCCAGGACGAGGCGGACCGGATCCTGGCGGAGGCCCGCCGGGAGGCCGAGGAGATCCGCGCCGAGGCCGACGACTACGTCGACAGCAAGCTCGCGAACTTCGAGGTCGTGCTGACCAAGACCATCGGATCGGTGGACCGCGGCCGCGAGAAGCTGCTGGGGCGCGGCCCGGGCCTGGACGACCAGGGCTTCCCCGACGCGGAGGCGCCCGAGCGCAGCCACGACCCGGAGACGCAGCGTCAGCAGGCCGACGCGTACGTGGACGGCAAGCTGGCGACCTTCGAGGCGGTGCTCGCCAAGACCCTGGAGGCCGTCGGCCGGGGCCGCCTGAAGCTCCTCGGCCGGGTGCCCACCGACGATCTCGGCGCGCACATCGCGGCCCAGGACGCGGCGGGGGTGCCGCAGTCCCGCTCCGCGAGCGACGCGGACTTCCTGGCGGGGCTGGCCGAGCCGGAGCCCGTGCAGGTGCCGATCCCGGCCCAGCACGAGCCGGCGTACGACGCCTATGCCTACCAGCAGCCGCAGCAGCAGCCCCAGCAGCAGGACGGGTACGCCTACCAGGGCCACCAGGACCCCTACGCGGGGTACCAGCAGCAGCCCGACCCCTACGCGGGCTACCAGCAGCAGCCGGACCCGTACGCCGCGTACCAGGACCCCCAGCAGGTCCAGCAGCAGCCCCAGCAGCCTTCGCTCGACGAGACCAGCTTCTTCGACACGAGCATGATCAACCTGGACCAGCTGCGCCAGTACGAACAGGGGCGCTAGGCCCGGATTGGGCTCAGAGCGAAGCGGCGGGTATCCTGGCTCTTCGGTCGCGCGTATGCACCGCGATCTGTGCTGCCCTTGGGTGCGGCACACACAGCATTTTTTGATCTTCAGCGATCCGCGAAAGCAGGAACAGCCCTGAACACCCGCCTCGACCACCGCAACCCCCTCGTGTTCGACACGCACGAGCTGGGTCGGCGTCCTGGTGCCATGCAGCGGCTGTCCCGTGAGATCGCGGCTCCTGCGGACCTCGGTCTCGCAGGCGTCATCGGGGTACCGGAAGGCGCCCCGCTGAAGCTCAACCTCCGCCTGGAGTCGGTCATGGAAGGGGTGCTTGTCACAGGCACCGCCCGTGCATCGGCCACCGGGGAATGCGTAAGGTGTCTGGAGGCCGTCGAGCGAGAGCTCAAGGCGGACTTCCAGGAGATGTTCTCGTACCCTGACGCCGACGACCGGAACCGCTCCAAGGCGGAGCCGGCCGACGACGCCGAGGACGACGAGGACATGCTCTTCCTCGAGGACGGCTTGTTCGACCTCGAACCCGTGCTGCGCGACGTGGTGGTGCTCGCACTGCCGCTGCAGCCGGTGTGCCGGGAGGACTGTCTCGGACTGTGCCCCGATTGCGGGCTCAGCCTGAACGACGACCCGGAGCACCACCATGACGCCGTCGACATCCGTTGGGCGGCATTGCAGGGACTCGTCACCGATCAGGGCGATGAGAAGGACAACATGAGCGGCACTGCGTCTGACGGAGTTCAGAGCGCCGCCGAGAAGCAGGAGAAGTAGCCGTGGCTGTTCCGAAGCGGAAGATGTCGCGCAGCAACACGCGCCACCGCCGGTCGCAGTGGAAGGCTGCGGTCCCCACCCTGGTTTCGTGCGAGCGTTGCCAGGAGCCGAAGCTCCAGCACATTGCGTGCCCGAGCTGCGGCACCTACAACAAGCGCCAGGTCCTCGAGGTCTGAGCGGCTGGTGAGAGGCGCAATGTCTGAGCTGTCCAACGCTGAGAAGCAGGCAGACAGTAACAACGCGGCCTCGTCCCACACGCTTCTGGAAGGGCGGCTCGGGTATCACCTCGAGTCCGCCCTTCTGGTGCGTGCACTGACCCACCGTTCGTACGCGTACGAGAACGGCGGTCTGCCCACCAACGAGCGGCTGGAGTTCCTCGGGGACTCCGTGCTCGGCCTGGTGGTCACGGACACGCTGTACCGCACCCACCCCGACCTGCCGGAAGGCCAGCTGGCCAAACTGCGGGCCGCGGTGGTCAACTCGCGCGCACTGGCGGAGGTCGGGCGTGGCCTCGAACTCGGTCTCTTCATCCGGCTCGGCCGGGGCGAAGAGGGCACGGGTGGCCGGGACAAGGCCTCCATCCTCGCCGACACCCTTGAAGCGGTGATCGGCGCGGTCTACCTCGACCAGGGCCTCGACGCGGCCTCGGAGCTGGTCCACCGGCTCTTCGACCCGCTCATCGAGAAGTCCTCGAACCTCGGTGCCGGCCTGGACTGGAAGACCAGTCTCCAGGAGCTCACGGCGGCCGAGGGTCTCGGAGTTCCGGAATACCTGGTCACCGAGACCGGTCCGGACCACGAGAAGACGTTCACCGCTGCCGCCCGCGTCGGTGGTGTCTCGTACGGCACCGGCACCGGCCGCAGCAAGAAGGAAGCCGAGCAGCAGGCGGCGGAGTCCGCTTGGCGCGGCATCTCCGACGCCGCGAACGAGCGGATCGCGGCTGCTGCCGCGGCTGCCGCCGCCGTCGCGGTGGAGGTCCCGGCTCCGGCCGAGGCCGATGCCGAGGCCAAGGACGACGGGGCGCCGACGCCCGCCGATCCGACGCCGAGTGCCTGAGGCATTCCTCGCAGTGACCCCGCCGCACACCTGTGCGGCGGGGTTTCGCGTTCCCGTTTCGCGCCCATCACCCGGAGGAGACCGCCGTGCCCGAGCTGCCCGAAGTCGAAGTGGTGCGGCGGGGACTTGAGCGCTGGGTGGCCGGGCGCACCGTCGCCTCCGTCGAGGTGCTGCACCCCCGGGCCGTACGACGGCACCCCGGGGGCGGTGCGGACTTCGCGGCGCGGCTCCGCGGGGAGACCATCGGTGTTCCGCAGCGGCGCGGCAAGTACCTCTGGCTGCCCCTGCTGGGGCGGGACCTGTCGGTGCTCGGGCACCTGGGGATGAGCGGGCAGCTGCTCGTGCAGCCCGAGGACGCGCCGGACGAGAAGCACCTGCGGATCCGGGTGCGGTTCGGCGATGCGAGCGGGACCGAGCTGCGCTTCGTGGATCAGCGGACCTTCGGCGGGCTGTCGCTGCACGAGGTCGCCGCGGGCAGCACCGACGGGCTGCCCGACGTCATCGCGCACATCGCCCGGGACCCGCTGGATCCGCTGTTCGACGAGGGCGTCTACCACCTGGCGCTGCGGGCCAAGCGGAGCACGGTGAAGCGGGCGCTGCTGGACCAGTCGCTGATCAGCGGGGTCGGCAACATCTACGCGGACGAGGCGCTGTGGCGCGCCAAGCTGCACTACGAGCGCCCCACCGCCACCCTCACGCGCCCCCGGAGCGCGGAACTCCTCGGCCACGTCCGGGACGTCATGAACGCCGCCCTGGCGGTGGGCGGTACGAGCTTCGACAGCCTCTACGTGAACGTGAACGGGGAGTCCGGGTACTTCGACCGCTCGCTCGACGCCTACGGGCGCGAGGACGAGCCGTGCCGGCGCTGCGGTACCCCGATGCGGCGCCGGCCCTGGATGAACCGGTCCAGCTACTTCTGCCCGCGCTGTCAGCGGCCGCCGCGCGCGGCGTCGTAGGACTCCCGGGCGCCCAGTACCTGCGGCATGTTCCCCTCCAGGAAGTGGATGAGCGCGAGCAGCCGGTCGGCGACCTCGATGCCGAGCGGGGTCAGCTCGTAGTCCACGCGCGGCGGGTTGGTCGGCTGCGCCTCGCGGTTGACGATGCCGTCGCGTTCCAGCGCGTGCAGGGTCTGGGAGAGCATCTTCTCGCTCACGCCGTCGACGCGGCGGCGCAGTTCGTTGAACCTGCACGGGCCGTCGCGCAGGGCGCCGACGGTGAGGCTGCCCCAGCGACCCGTGACGTGCTCAAGGGTCTCCCGGGACGGGCAGGCGCGTCCGAAGACATCGAACGGTAGTTCGAGGCTGGCCGTTTCGCTACAGGCAGGGGTCTCCATGGGGTACAGCGTACCTCCGTGCAGCGCTAACCAGGGGGTTGCGCTTTCTAAAAGTTAGTGCTTTTCTTTCCTCATCACCAAGCAGTGCTTTTGAGGGAGAGATCAGCCTTGTCCGGTACCACGCACACCCCCGTCGTTTCGATCGCCTACCACTCCGGCTACGGCCACACCGCCGTCGTCGCCGAGGCCGTCCGGGCCGGTGCCGCCGACGCCGGGGCCACGGTCCACCTGATCAAGGTCGACGAGATCGACGACGCGCAGTGGGAGCTCCTCGACGCGTCCGACGCGATCGTCTTCGGCTCCCCGACCTACATGGGCACCGCCTCGGGCGCCTTCCATGTGTTCGCCGAGGCCACCTCGAAGCGCTGGTTCGGCGACGTGTGGCAGGACAAGGTCGCCGCGGGCTTCACGAACTCCGCGTCCAAGAGCGGCGACAAGGGCCACACGCTGGGCTACTTCCAGACGCTGGCCGCGCAGCATGGCATGAGCTGGGTCAACCTGGGCCTGAAGCCGGGCTGGAACTCCAGCAGCGCCTCCGAGCACGACCTCAACCGCCTCGGCTTCTTCGACGGCGCCGCGGCCCAGACCAACTCCGACGAGGGTGTGGAAGCGGTCCACAAGGCCGACATCGCGACCGCCGAGCACCTCGGCCGCCGCGTCGCCGAGCACACCCGCGTCGTCATCGCGGGCCGCGCGGCCCTGGCTGCCTGACTGACCGGGTCCGGGTCGCGAAGGCTCTAGAAGCCGAAGTCCTGGGTCCACCACGGGCCGCCGGCGGCGAAGTGGGCGCCGACGCCCAGCGTCCGGAACTCGCAGTTGAGGATGTTCGCCTTGTGGCCCGGGCTGTCCATCCAGGCCTTCATCACGGCAGCGGCGTCGCCCTGGCCGCGGGCTATGTTCTCGCCGCCGAGGCCCGAGAGGCCGGCCTTGGTGGCCCGGTCCCACGGGGTGTTGCCGTCGGGGTCCGTGTGGTCGAAGAAGCCCCGGGTCGCCATGTCCTTGCTGAAGGCCCCGGCCAGCGCCGCGAGCGGCGGGTTCGCCCGTACGGGACCGCATCCGGCCTCGGCGCGGACCTGGTTCACCAGGGCCACGACGGCGGCCTCCTCCGCGGAGTGGCCGTCCCCGGGCACCGGCGGCTCGACCGGCTTGGACGGCTTCGGGGCCGCCGGCTTCGACGGGGCGGGGGCCGAGCTCCTCTCCGGCTCCGGCTCCTTCGTGGAGGGCGAGGGGCTCGGAGTTGCCGACGGGGTGGGCGTGGGCGAGGGCGAAGGGGAAGCCGACGGGGACGGGGAGCCCGCGGCGGTGTCCGGGGCGTTCGACGCGCGGCCGGAGAGGTTGGCCAGTCCGCCCTGCTGCTCCACCGAGCTGCCCGGGCTCGGCGAGGCCTTGTCGCCGGCCCCGGCTTCCGTCTTCGTGTCGGAGCCCGAGCCCGCGACGCCGACGTACGGGAAGGACGCGCCGACCGGCACGATGCCGGTGGTGACGGCCGCGGTACCGAGGACCACGGCCACGGAGACGCCGAGCAGGCCGGTGCGTACGGCGGTGCGGCGCTTTCCGCGGCCGGGCGCGGCGTGGAGTCGGTGGCGTCCCATCGCGGCGTGCCTTCCTTGCAGGGGTTAAGATCAAGATCGATCTCCACTCACCCGAAAGGGTGAGGTCATTGCTGCGCGACTGTACGCCATGGGACCAGGGGGGCGACGTGCCCCAAAAGTCTTTGCCCGGTTAGCGTTCACGCATGAACGAAGACGTGCGGCTGACCGCGTGGGTGCGCGGTCGTGTACAGGGAGTGGGCTTCCGCTGGTTCACCAGGGCGAATGCCCTGGAGATCGGCGGCCTGGCCGGCTTCGCGCTCAACCTCGACGACGGCCGAGTGCAGGTGGTCGCCGAAGGTCAACGTGAGAATTGCCACCGGCTGCTCGACTGGCTGCGCTCCGCCGACACGCCCGGGCGGGTGGACGGGGTGACAGAGATCTGGGGTACACCGCGCGGTGGCTACGACGGGTTCGCGATCCGGTGACCGATCGACTGATCATGTACTGAACAGATCTCCCGATGGTGCGCACATGGTCGGATCTGCGCATTCATCGCCGACGCGTTGCCGAGTCGAGCGATCCGTGGAAGGCTCGGAGACGAGGATGATCTCCACGCCCCTTGCGGGGGCCGGGATGCCCGCCGATACGGGGCGTGATCGTGTTGACCGTCAAACTTTTTGGTGAGACGCTGGAAGCCCCGCGCACCTGAGCTGTTTGGCAGTGTTGGCAGTACTAAGCGCAGTGACTGACAGTCGCTGTCGGACATCCGCGGGTGCGATTCCCTCACGACCCACACCGCTTCGGTCGGTCACTCAGTGTGGAGGACCATCCATCATGGCAAAGGCGCTTCTCGGTTACGTCGGCGGTTCCGACCCGCGACTCCTCGCCGAGATGCGACGGCTTCAGCAGCGCGTCCAGGACCTCGAGTCCGAGCTCGTACGGATTCAGTCCGAAAACGACGCGCTGAACGCGGCCGCCGCTCAGCACGGAGACTCGCTGCTGGACAGCATCGACATCGACGTACCCCAGGCGGAGCCTGCGCTCACCTGATCCGCGCTCTCATTCGTCGCACGACTCCAGCCCAGCATGATCTGCAAGGGACGCTTCGGCGTCCCTTCTTTCTTTCCGCGGGCGCGCGCGGTGCCCCGCACCTTCATGGGTGAAACCGAACGCGGGAGGTAGAGTCCGGCGGCGTGCACCTCAAGTCCCTGACCCTGCGTGGCTTCAAGTCCTTTGCTTCTGCCACCACCCTGCGCTTCGAGCCCGGCATCACCTGTGTCGTGGGCCCGAACGGCTCGGGCAAGTCCAACGTGGTCGACGCGCTCTCCTGGGTCATGGGCGAACAGGGCGCCAAATCCCTGCGCGGCGGGAAGATGGAAGACGTCATCTTCGCGGGCACCACGGGGCGTCCGCCGCTGGGGCGGGCCGAGGTCTCCCTCACGATCGACAACTCCGACGGCGCGCTGCCCATCGACTACGCCGAAGTCACCATCACCCGCATCATGTTCCGCGGCGGCAGCAGCGAGTACCAGATCAACGGCGACACCTGCCGGCTGCTGGACATCCAGGAGCTGCTGTCGGATTCCGGGATCGGCCGCGAGATGCACGTCATCGTCGGCCAGGGCCAGCTGGACTCCGTACTGCACGCCGACCCGATGGGCCGCCGGGCCTTCATCGAGGAGGCCGCCGGCGTACTGAAGCACCGCAAGCGGAAAGAGAAGGCGCTGCGGAAGCTCGACGCGATGCAGGCCAACCTCGCACGCGTCCAGGACCTCAACGACGAACTGCGGCGTCAGCTCAAGCCGCTGGGACGGCAGGCCGCGGTCGCCCGCCGGGCCGCGGTGATCCAGGCCGACCTGCGTGACGCGAGGCTGCGGCTGCTCGCCGACGACCTCGTGGTGCTCAAGCGGGCCCTCGATGCCGAGGTCGCGGACGAGGCGGCCCTCAAGGAGCGCAAGGACACGGCCGAGGCGCTGCTCGCGGGCGCCGTACGGCGGGAGTCCGAACTGGAGCAGGCCGTACGGGAACTCGCGCCGCGGCTCCAGCGCGCGCAGCAGACCTGGTACGAGCTGTCGCAACTGGCCGAGCGGGTACGGGGGACCGCCTCCCTGGCGGACGCGCGGGTCAAGAGCGCGACGGCTCCGGTGGAGGACGAGCGGCGCGGCGCCGATGCGCGGGACCCCGAACGCATGGAGAAGGAGGCCGCGCGGATCCGCGAGCAGGAGGCGGAGCTGACGGCCGCGATGGAGGCGGCCTCGCGCGCGCTGGAGGACACGGTCGAGCACCGGGCCGAGCTGGAACGGTCGCTGGCCGAGGAGGAGCGGCGGCTGCGCGACGCGGCGCGGGCCGTCGCCGACCGGCGCGAGGGCCTGGCCCGGCTGACGGGGCGCCTCGGCGCGGCCCGCTCCCGGGCGGGGGCCGCGCAGGCGGAGATCGACCGGCTGGTGTCGGCGCGGGACGGGGCGCAGGCCCGGGCCGCCGCCGCGCAGGCGGAGTACGAGGCGCTGGCGGAGGAGGTCGGCGGGCTGGAGGACCCGGCGGCGGACACCGCCCACGAGTCCGCGCGGGCGGAGCTGGCGGACGCGGAAGCCGGGCTGTCCGCCGCGCGGGACGCCCTCGCCGCGGCCGAGCGGTCGCGGGCGGCGGTGTCGGCCCGGCGCGACGCGCTGGCGCTGGGGCTGCGCCGCAAGGACGGTACGGGTGCGCTGCTGGCGGCCCGGGAACGGCTGGCCGGGCTGCTGGGCCCGGCGGCGGAACGTCTCTGCGTCACCCCGGGGTACGAGGTTCCGGTCGCGGCGGCCCTGGGTGCGGCGGCCGATGCCCTGGCGGTGTCCTCCCCGGCCTCGGCGGCCGAGGCCATCCGGCACCTCCGCGCCGCGGACGCCGGCCGCGCCACGTTCCTGATCACTCCGCCGCCACCCTTCCCGACCCAGGTCCCGGCCCCCGCCCCCGTCCCCGCCCCGGCCCCCGGGGTCCCCGGCCAGGCCGCGGCCGGGGCTTCGACCGGGGCCCCGACTCCGGCTCCGGCCGGGCCGGCCGGGGCCCCGGCCCCCACTTCGGCCCCGGCTGCGGCTGACGCCCCGGCTGCGGCCGTGGCTTCGGATCCGGCCCCGGCTCCGGCCGGGGGAGTTCCGCACCCCGCCGCTGCGCCGGCCGCGGCCCCGGCTCAGGCTGCGGTCTCGGCCGAGGCCCCGGCTTCGGCACCGGCTCCCGTTTCGGCACCGGCCTCAGCTCCGGCTCCGGCCGGGGGAGTTCCGCACCCCGCCGGGGCCCCGGGCCGGGAGCTGGGCGGGACCGCGTCCCCGGCGCGGGGGCCGCTGCTGAGCCCCGACGGCGAAGCCGGCACCGGCGGTGTGTCCGCGGCCGCGCTGGTCGGGGGCGACGCCGAGGCGCAGCGGGCCGTCGCGTGGGTTCTGCGGGACTACGTGGTGGTCGGGACCCTCGACGAGGCGGAGGCCCTCGTAGCGCAGCGCCCCGACGCGGTGGCCGTGACGGTGGAGGGGGACGTACTCGGCGCGCACCTCGCGCACGGCGGCTCCGCGGGGGTGCCCAGCCTGATCGAGGTGCAGGCCGCCGTCGACGAGGCGGCCGCGGAGTTGGCCCGGCTCGACGGGCAGTGCCTGGAGCTGGCCGGGGCGAAGCAGGCCGCCGACGCCCGGCGGGCGGGGTGCGCGGCCCTCGTGGAGGAGCTCGGCGAGCGCCGCCGCGCCGCAGAGCAGGCCCGCGCCGGGGTGGCCCAGCAGCTCGGCCGCCTCGGCGGGCAGGCGAAGGGGGCCGCGGGGGAGGCCGAGCGGTGCGCCGCGGCCGCGGCCAAGGCACAGGACGCGCTGGAGCAGGCGCTGGCCGACGTGGAGGAGTGCGCGGAGCGGCTCGCGGTGGCGCAGGAGATGCCGGTCGAGGAGGAGCCGGACACCTCCCGGCGGGACCGCCTCGCGGCCGACGGCGCCAACGCGCGGCAGACCGAGATGGAGGCGCGGCTACAGCTCAGGACCCACGAGGAGCGGGTCAAGGGGCTGGCCGGACGCGCCGATTCGCTGGACCGCGGGGCCCGCGCGGAGCGGGAGGCCCGCGCCCGCGCCGAGCGGCGCCGGGAACGGCTGCGGCACGAGGCGCAGGTGGCCCGGGCCGTGGCGGACGGCGCCCGGCAACTGCTCACGCACGTGGAGGTGTCCCTGGGCCGGGCGGAGCAGGAGCGGGCCGCCGCCGAGTACGCCAAGGGGCTGAGCGAGCGCGAACTCGGCGAGGCCCGCAACCGCGGTCGCGACCTCAAGGGCGAGCTCGACAAGCTGACCGACTCCGTGCACCGGGGCGAGGTGCTCGGCGCCGAGAAGCGGCTGCGCATCGAGCAGGTGGAGGGCCGCGCCCTGGAGGAGTTCGGCATCGAGGCGGCCGGGCTCGTGGCCGAGTACGGGCCCGACCAGCCGGTACCGCCCTCCCTGCCCGCCGAGGGCGAGGAGCTGCCCGAGGACCCGGAGCACCCGCGCAACCAGCCGGGACCGTTCGTACGGGAGAAGCAGGAGAAGCGGCTCCGGGCCGCCGAGCGCGCGTACCAGCAGCTCGGCAAGGTCAACCCGCTCGCGCTGGAGGAGTTCGCCGCCCTGGAGGAGCGCCACCAGTTCCTCAGCGAGCAGCTGGACGACCTGCGCAAGACCCGGGCCGACCTCCTTCAGGTCGTGAAGGAGGTCGACGAGCGCGTCGAGCAGGTCTTCACGGAGGCGTACCAGGACACGGCCCGGCAGTTCGAGGGGGTCTTCTCCCGGCTGTTCCCCGGCGGCGAGGGCCGGCTGATCCTGACCGATCCCGGCAACATGCTGACCACCGGCGTCGACGTCGAGGCCCGCCCACCCGGCAAGAAGGTCAAGCGGCTGTCGCTGCTCTCCGGCGGCGAGCGCTCGCTGACGGCCGTGGCGCTGCTGGTCTCCATCTTCAAGGCCCGGCCCAGTCCGTTCTACGTGATGGACGAGGTCGAGGCCGCGCTCGACGACACCAACCTGCAGCGGCTGATCCGGATCATGGAGGAGCTCCAGGAGAGCTCGCAGCTGATCGTGATCACGCACCAGAAGCGGACGATGGAGGTCGCCGACGCGCTGTACGGCGTCTCCATGCAGGGCGACGGCGTCTCGAAGGTCATCAGCCAGCGGCTGCGCTGAGCGCATCACTTCAAGAAGTGAACTCAACTGTGATGGTTCCTGCTTAACGTGAACTTCGTGCCAAGTATTGACTTCATAAAATGAACACATAGGCTCGCTTCGCTGTCTCCCGCCTCCGGGTGGTGCCCGATCTTGACCTGTGCGCCACTGGTAGGACGGACAAAACCCCCCCACGGAGCACACCTTGACCAGCAGCAGCACAGCGAACGCCCCCGCGGCAGGCGGTGGCCGGTCGGCGCAGCCGGACCACCTCGGGCACGTCATCTTCATCACCGCGGCCGCGGCCATGGGCGGATTCCTCTTCGGCTACGACAGCTCCGTCATCAACGGCGCCGTCGTCGCGATCCGGGACCGCTTCGACATCGGCCCCGCGCCCCTCGCCCAGGTGATCGCCGCCGCGCTGATCGGCTGTGCGCTCGGCGCCGCCACCGCGGGCCGCATCGCCGACCGGATCGGCCGCATCCGCTGCATGCAGATCGCCGCCGTCCTCTTCACGGCGAGCGCCATCGGCTCGGCCCTGCCCTTCGCCCTCTGGGACCTCGCCATGTGGCGCGTCATCGGCGGCTTCGGCATCGGCATGGCCTCCGTCATCGGCCCGGCCTACATCGCCGAGGTGTCCCCGCCCGCCTACCGCGGCAGGCTCGCCTCCTTCCAGCAGGCGGCGATCGTCATCGGCATCGCCGTCTCCCAGCTCGTCAACTGGGGGATC
Source organism: Streptomyces sp. NPDC051183 (assembly GCF_040682455.1). Lineage (NCBI taxonomy): Bacteria > Bacillati > Actinomycetota > Actinomycetes > Kitasatosporales > Streptomycetaceae > Streptomyces > Streptomyces sp. NPDC051183. The sequence continues at coordinate 134,447 of NZ_JBFBBA010000005.1, read as the reverse complement.
CTGAACCTCGCGGACGGCGACCAGCGCGGCAGGATCGGCGGTCTGGAGGCCTGGCAGTGGATGCTCGGCGTCATGGTCGTCCCGGCCGTGCTCTACGGGCTGATGTCCTTCGTCATTCCGGAGTCGCCGCGCTTCCTGATCTCCGTCGGCCGGACCGCCGAGGCCAGGAAGGTGCTCAGCGAGGTCGAGGGCTCGCACGTGGACCTCGACGGGCGCGTCGCCGAGATCGAGCACGCCATGCGCTCCGAGCACAAGTCGACCTTCAAGGACCTGCTCGGCGGGCGCTTCGGCTTCCTGCCCATCGTATGGATCGGCATCGGCCTGTCGGTGTTCCAGCAGCTCGTCGGCATCAACGTGATCTTCTACTACAGCTCCTCGCTGTGGCAGTCCGTCGGCATCGACCCGAGCGCCTCGTTCCTGTACTCCTTCGAGACCTCGGTCGTGAACATCATCGGCACGGTGATCGCGATGATCTTCGTGGACCGGATCGGCCGCAAGCCGCTGGCCCTCATCGGCTCGGTCGGCATGGCGATCTCGCTGGGGCTCGCCGCCTGGGCGTTCTCCTACAAGTCCGGGGCCGGTGACGACATCGCCCTGCCGCACGCCCAGGGCATCGTGGCCCTGGTCGCCGCCAACTGCTTCGTGCTCTTCTTCGCCCTGTCCTGGGGCGTGGTCGTCTGGGTGCTGCTCGGCGAGATGTTCCCGGGCCGCATCCGCGCCGCGGCCCTCGGCGTCGCCGCGGCCGCGCAGTGGATCGCCAACTGGGTCATCACCGTGTCCTTCCCGACCCTGTCGGACTGGGACCTGTCCGGCGCGTACGTCATCTACACGGTCTTCGCCGTGCTCTCGATCCCCTTCATCCTCAAGTGGGTGCCGGAGACCAAGGGCAAGGCGCTGGAGGAGATGGGGTAACCGTCCCCGCCAACACCCCCTCTCCTCGATACTGCCCCGGCTCAGTCCTTGAGCCGGGGCAGTACCTGTTCGCACAGCAGGTGCAGGCTCCGCCAGCCCTCGTCCACCGGCATCCCACCGCACAGCGGGTGCAGGACCAGGTTCCCCGCCTCGCCCGCGCCGCGGGCGTACGCGACCGCCTCGTCCGGGGTGAGGATGCGGTACACGCCCTCCGCGCGCAGCTCCGCCACCGAGCGCGCGGCCGACCGTACGGCGCTGCGGATGTCCTTGGACTGCCAGGACGCGTACATGCCCGCCTCGTGCAGGAAGCGCTCGCCGTGCTCGGCCCAGGTCCGGTCCGGGTCCTCGGAGATGTGCAGCAGCGGGGTCTCGGCGGCCGGCATCATGCAGAAGCCCTCGGTGCCGTACTCCGCGAGCTTCGCGTTGTAGTACGCCTCCAGCTCCGGCAGGTGCGCGCTCGGGAAGAACGGCAGCCCCAGCCGGGCCGCGCGCCGGGCGGCCGCCTCGGAGCTGCCGCCGACCAGCAGCAGCGGGTGCGGCTGGGTGTACGGCCGCGGGGTGACCCGTACCGTACGGCCGCGGAACTCGAACGGCTCGCCCGTCCACGCCTTCAGCAGGGTCTCCAGCAGCTCGTCCTGGAGCCGGCCGCGCCGGCCCCACTCGACGCCGTGCTGCTCGTACTCCTCGGGCCGGTAGCCGATGCCCGCGACCGTGACGAGGCGGCCGCCGCTCATCAGGTCGAGCACGGCGACGTCCTCGGCGACCTTCAGGGGGTCGTACAGCGGGCCGATGATCGCCGAGACGGTGACCGCGATCCGGCGGGTGGCGCCGAAGACCGCGCCCGCGAAGGCGAACGGCGAGGGCAGCCAGTTGTTGTCGGTGCCGTGGTGCTCTTCGGTCTGGATGGTGTCGATCCCGCGGTCGTCCGCGTACCTGGCCATCTCCAGGGCCGCCTTGTACCGGGCGGAGAGGGTCTCGGGGGTGCCGTTGGGGTCGACGAGATTGAACCGGGCCACGGTGATGGGCATGGAGAAGTCCCCCTTCGCCTGATGTGGGTGGGCGGGCGAGGGGGGACGTTAGCTGACGTAGCGTCAGTTGGACAGGGATCCGGCGAGCTCGGGCTCCTCGGCCGGCGCCGGCGCGGCCGTACGCGGCAGGACCGCGTACAGCGCCGCCGAGGTGATGATCCCGGCCGCCCAGCCCAGGCCGTTCTGCCCGATCCAGGTGGTGGCGAGCGGCCCGCTGAACCAGTCCACCTTCGTGAACATCGTGCCCACCACCAGGGCCAGGCCCCAGGCGGTCATGGCCTGCCAGGCGAACCCGCCCTTGTACCAGTAGGCGCTGGTCCGCGTGGTGTCCAGCAGCGCGGGACCGTCGTAGGAGGTGCGGCGCAGCATGTCCACGCCGAAGACCCCGATCCAGGCGGAGAAGGCCACGGCCAGCAGGGTCAGGAAGGAGATGAACGACCCGAAGAAGCTGGTCGCGACCACCATCAGCAGGAAGCCGAAGACCAGGCTGATGACGGCGTTGACGCTCACCGCCGCGGCGCGCGGGACCTTGATGCCGAGGGTCTGCGCGGTGAAACCGGCCGAGTACATGGACATCGAGTTGATGAGCAGCATGCCGACGAGCGCGATCAGCAGGTACGGCACCGCGATCCAGGTCGGCAGCAGCTCGCCGATGAAGGAGACCGGGTCCTGCGCGCTGGCCAGGTCGGGCGTCCCGACGGCCATGACCGCGCCCATCAGGACCATGGGCAGGACGACGATGCCCGCGCCGCCGATGGTGGCGGCGACCATCCCCTTCGAGGAGGCGGTGCGCGGCAGGTAGCGGGTGAAGTCGGGGCCGGACGGGACCCAGCTGATGCCGCCCGCGGCGATGGTGCCGATGCCCGCGATCATCATCGCGGTGGAGCCGGCGGGCTTGCCGAAGACGGCGGACCAGTCGGTCTCGACGATCAGGTAGCCCAGCACGAGCACGCTGAAGGCGCCGAAGAGGTACGTCGACCACTTGGAGCAGACGCGCAGGGCGTTGATGCCGAGCCCCGAAACCAGGAAGGTGCAGCCGACGAAGAACAGCAGGGTGACCACGATCAGGGCGGTGTTCTTCCTGATGCCGAAGACCAGGTCCAGGACCGTCAGGACGGCGTAGGCGCCGCTGACCGCGTTGATGGTCTCCCAGCCCCACCGGGCGACCCAGATCAGGGCGCCGGGGAAGAGGTTGCCGCGCTGGCCGAAGACGGCCCGGGAGAGCGCCATGCCGGGGGATCCGCCGCGCTTGCCGGCGATGGAGATCAGGCCGACGATCCCGTACGAGACGACGGGCGCGGCGATCGCGACGACGAGCACCTGCCAGATGTTCAGCTTGTTGAAGATGACCAGGCCGGCGCCCATGGTCAGCAGCAGCACGCTGATGTTGGCGGCGACCCAGGTCGGAACGAGCTCGCGCACCCGGCCGTGGCGCTCGCCGTCCGGGACGGGCTCCAGGCCGCGGGTCTCGACGGCGGTCTCTATGGCGCCGTCGGCGGGCTCGGCAGGCATGCGGTACTCCGTAGGGGCGTGGAGGCGGGAAGTCGACCATCATCGTAGATTTGCCGCTAAAACCACAAACAGAGGCTTAGTGCCCGGTGCGGACGTCCAAGGTCCGGGCTTCGGGGCGGCCGTGGCCGATACTGGGGGGGTTATGGAAATCCTCATCCTTGCTGTAGTCATCGCCCTGGTCGCGGTCGGCGCGATCAGCGGGCTCGTGGTCAGCAGCCGCAAGAAGAAGCAGCTGCCGCCCACGGCGCCGTCGAGCACGCCGACCATCACTGCCCCGCCCGCAGAACCGCAGGTGGGGGAGGACGCCGCACCGACGGCGGAAGAGCCGCGCCGAACGATCGAGGAGGTGTCCCTCCCCGAGGCGGAGGCCGAGGCCCCCGTCGAGGCGCCGGTCGCCGAGCCCGAGGCTCCGGCCGCACCCGAGATCGAGGTGCCCGAGCCCACCGCCGGCCGCCTGGTCCGGCTGCGCGCCCGCCTCGCCCGGTCGCAGAACTCGCTCGGCAAGGGGCTGCTCACGCTGCTCTCCCGCGAGCACCTCGACGAGGACACCTGGGAGGAGATCGAGGAGACCCTCCTCATCGCCGACGTCGGTGTCGCCCCGACCCAGGAACTGGTCGACCGGCTCCGCGAGCGGGTCAAGGTGCTCGGCACCCGGACCCCCGCAGACCTGCGCACGCTCCTGAAGGAGGAGCTGCTGACCCTGCTCGGCACGGACTTCGACCGCGCGGTGAAGACCGAGAGCGGCGTCGACACCCCCGCCGTCGTGATGGTCGTCGGCGTCAACGGCACCGGCAAGACCACCACCACCGGCAAGCTCGCCCGCGTGCTCGTCGCCGACGGCCGCAGCGTCGTGCTCGGCGCCGCCGACACCTTCCGCGCCGCCGCCGCCGACCAGCTGCAGACCTGGGGCGACCGGGTCGGCGCCCGCACCGTACGCGGCCCCGAGGGCGGCGACCCCGCCTCGATCGCCTACGACGCGGTCAAGGAGGGCATCGCCGAGGGCGCCGATGTGGTGCTCATCGACACGGCCGGCCGCCTGCACACCAAGACCGGCCTCATGGACGAGCTCGGCAAGGTCAAGCGCGTCGTCGAGAAGCACGGCCCGCTGGACGAGGTCCTGCTGGTCCTGGACGCCACCACCGGGCAGAACGGCCTGACCCAGGCCCGCGTCTTCGCCGAGGTCGTGGACATCACCGGCATCGTGCTGACCAAGCTCGACGGCACGGCCAAGGGCGGCATCGTCGTCGCCGTCCAGCGCGAGCTGGGCGTCCCGGTCAAGCTCGTCGGCCTGGGCGAGGGCGCGGACGACCTGGCCCCCTTCGAGCCGGAGGCGTTCGTCGACGCGCTGATCGGCGACTGACCGCAGGATCCGTTACGCCGACCAGTGCCCCCGCGGTCCCACGGACCCGGGGGCACCGGCACGTCCGGAGCCGCATGCGGAGCTACGCGCCGCGCAGGCGGTGGCACAGGTAGGCGAGGGTGCCCAGCAGCAGCCGGGCCTGCGGAGGATCCCCGGCGCAGTCCAGCGCCGGCGGCCGCAGCCAGCTCGCCGGGCCGAGCCCCGCGAAGTCGGACGGCGGGGCGGTGACGAAGGCCCCCTGGCCCAGCGCCCGCAGATCGAGGTCCGCGTCGTCCCAGCCCATCCGGTACAGCAGCTGCGGCAGCCCGGCCGCCGCTCCCGGGGCCACGAAGAACTGCGCCCGGCCGTCGGGGGTCGCGGTGACGGGCCCGAGCGGCAGCCCCATCCGCTCCAGCCGTACCAGGGCCCGGCGCCCGGCCTCCTCGGAGACCTCGATGACGTCGAAGGCGCGGCCGACGGGGAGCAGGACCGCCGCGCCCGGGTACTCGCCCCAGGCCTCGGCGACCTCGTCGAGGGTGGCGCCGGCCGGGACCGTCGGCGCGAGGGCCAGCGGATGCGCTCCCGGCGCACTGCAACTCGTATGACCGCAGGAGCAGTCCCGGGCGGGCGCCGCGGCCCGGGCACCTGGGACGACGTCCCAGCCCCACAGCCCGGTGTACTCCGCCACCGTCGTGCACTCCGACATCCGGCCGCGGCGCCGAGCGCCGGTGCGGAACTCCTTGGTACTGCGGCTGCCGCCGATCGTGAAGCCCATGCCCATGCCCCCTCCAACGGGTCGGACGCGCCGGTGGTTACGACGCCGGCGGGACGGGATCGGGACGGGACGCGGGATCGGCGGCGATCTTGTCGCCCGGCGCACTCCTCGCCGCGCGCGCCCCGAGCGCACTCCCGTCCAACCATTCCGTTTCGCCTTCGTGTCAAGTGAATCGCGCCTGGCGGGTGGCGAGTTCATTCGAAGGGGTGGCGAATGGTGGCGATTGTGGAATCGGCCTCGCCGAAGGGGTGATCGTAGGATTACTTTCGGTACACGAAGCTCGAAGGCAGACTCGTCCGTGGGTATGCCGGAGGCAAGTTGTGGAGGACCTGTGAAGGTCCGGGGCGGCGCTCGCCGCCCCCGCCAGGGTTTCGGGTGAAGAGGCTGACGGATGGGGGCGTTCCAGTGAGCGGCAGCGGCGCAAGCGGAACGAGCGCGGAGTACGGGATGCCGTCCGTACCGGAAGCACCGCCCGAGGCCGGCCGCAACGAACAGCTGACGTCGTGGTTCGTCCGCAGCGGCTGGTCCAAGGGCGAGCTCGCCCGCCAGGTCAACCGCCGGGCCCGCCAGATGGGCGCCCACCACATCAGCACCGACACCTCCCGGGTGCGCCGCTGGCTCGACGGCGAACAGCCCCGCGAGCCCGTCCCGCGGATCCTGTCCGAGCTGTTCTCCGAACGCTTCGGCTCCGTCGTCGCCATCGAACAGCTCGGCCTGCGCACCGCGCACCAGACCCCCTCCGTCTCCGGCGTCGACCTGCCCTGGGCCGGCCCGCAGACCGTCGAGCTGCTCAGCGAGTTCTCCCGCAGCGACCTGATGCTCGCCCGCCGCGGCTTCCTCGGGACCTCGCTCGCCCTCTCCGCCGGCCCCGCCCTCATCGAGCCCATGCAGCGCTGGCTCGTCCCGGCCCCGGCCGCCGACCCGGGACCGCGCGGGGCGGGGCCGGCGGGCGCCCTCGGCGGCCACCGGCCGCCCAGACTGTCCGAACCGGAGCTGGACCTCCTCGAAGCGACCACCGTGATGTTCCGGCAGTGGGACGCGCAGTGCGGCGGCGGCCTGCGCCGCAAGGCCGTCGTCGGGCAGCTCCACGAGGTGACCGACCTGCTCCAGGAGAACCACCCGGCCCCCGTCATGAAGCGGCTCTTCAAGGTCGCCGCGGAACTCGCCGAACTGGCCGGCTGGATGAGCTACGACATCGGCCTGCACCCCACCGCGCAGAAGTACTTCGTACTCGCGCTGCACGCCGCGAAGGAAGGCGGCGACAAGCCGCTCGGCTCGTACATCCTCTCCGGCATGAGCCGCCAGATGATCCACCTCGGCCGCCCCGAGGACGCCCTGGAACTCATCCACCTCGCCCAGTACGGCAGCCGCGACTGCGCCGGACCGCGCACCCAGGCCATGCTGTATGCGATGGAGGCCCGCGCCTACGCCAACATGGGCCAGCCCAGCCGCTGCAAGCGGGCCGTGCGGATGGCCGAGGACACCTTCGGCGACGTCGGCCTCGGAGGCGAGCCCGAGCCCGACTGGATCCGCTTCTTCTCCGAGGCCGAGCTCAACGGCGAGAACTCCCACTCCTACCGGGATCTGGCCTACGTCGCCGGGCGCAGCCCCATGTACGCCTCCCTCGCCGAGCCGGTCATGGAGCGGGCCGTGGAGCTCTTCGAGAAGGACGAGGAGCACCAGCGCTCGTACGCCCTCAACCTCATCGGCATGGCCACCGTGCACCTGCTCCAGCGCGAGCCCGAGCAGGCCACCGTGCTCGTCGGCCGCGCCCTCGACGTGGCGGGAAAGGTGCGGTCCGAGCGGGTCAACACCCGGCTGCGCAAGACCGTCGACACCGCCGCGCGTGAGTACGGCGACGTGGCCGACGTGGTCCGGCTGACCGACCACCTCGCCTCCCGGCTCCCCGAAGCCGCGGAGGCCGTCTGACGGCCACGCGGCCGCCCCCCAAGGCCCCGGCCGCGGCAGTCACCCCGTGAAGCCCGATCAGGCTCCCCCAGCCAGGCCATCCGGGTACCGCCGCGGCCGGCCTTCATGAACCACTCGTTCATGGATGCGTAACACGCCCGACCTCTTCGTCACGCACGCGAAACACCGAGCGGCGCCGCCGGAAACCGGCCTGCGCGAATCTCAGGGCCAATAACCGGCCAGCCCCCCACCAGGCCGGATCCCTTAACGCCGCTCAGGTTTTCACGATCGCCCGCACGCGAACGTACCGACGACGAGGAGACGCCGATGGCATCAGCCATCACGACCCTCGCTGCAGACGCCCCGACGCTGTCTGCCGCGAACACCGGGTTCATGCTCATCTGCTCCGCCCTGGTCATGCTGATGACCCCGGGCCTCGCCTTCTTCTACGGAGGCATGGTCCGCGTCAAGAGCAGCCTCAACATGCTCATGATGAGCTTCATCAGCCTCGGGATCGTCACGATCCTCTGGGTCCTCTACGGCTTCAGCCTCGCCTTCGGCACCGACTCCGGCTCCCTCATCGGCTGGTCCTCCGACTACGTGGGCCTCAGCGGGATCGGCATCACCGAGCTCTGGGACGGCTACACCATCCCGGTCTACGTCTTCGCCGTCTTCCAGCTGATGTTCGCGATCATCACCCCCGCCCTGATAAGCGGTGCGCTGGCCGACCGCGTGAAGTTCAGCGCGTGGGCCCTGTTCATCACCCTCTGGGTCACCGTCGTCTACTTCCCCGTCGCCCACTGGGTCTGGGGCGCCGGCGGCTGGCTCTTCGAGCTCGGCGTCATCGACTTCGCCGGCGGTACCGCCGTCCACATCAACGCGGGCGCCGCCGCCCTCGGCGTGATCCTCGTCATCGGCAAGCGCGTCGGCTTCAAGAAGGACCCGATGCGCCCGCACAGCCTCCCGCTCGTGATGCTCGGCGCCGGTCTGCTGTGGTTCGGCTGGTTCGGCTTCAACGCGGGCTCCTGGCTCGGCAACGACGACGGCGTCGGCGCGGTCATGTTCGTCAACACCCAGGTCGCCACCGCCGCCGCCATGCTCGCCTGGCTCGGCTACGAGAAGCTGCGCCACGGCTCCTTCACCACCCTCGGCGCCGCCTCCGGCGCGGTCGCCGGCCTCGTCGCCATCACCCCCTCCGGCGGCTCCTGCTCGCCGCTCGGCGCGATCGCCATCGGCGCCATCGCCGGTGTCGTCTGCGCGATGGCCGTGGGCCTCAAGTACAAGTTCGGCTACGACGACTCCCTCGACGTCATCGGCGTCCACCTCGTCGGCGGTGTCCTCGGCTCCCTGCTCGTCGGCCTCTTCGCCACCGGCGGGGTCCAGTCCGAGGCGGCCGGCCTCTTCTACGGCGGCGGCCTGGAGCAGCTCGGCAAGCAGGCCGTGGGCGTCTTCGCCGTCCTCGCCTACTCTCTCGTGGCGTCCGCGGTACTCGCCCTCCTCCTCGACAAGACGATGGGGATGCGCGTCACCGAGGACGACGAGGTCTCCGGCATCGACCAGGTCGAACACGCCGAGACCGCCTACGACTTCAGCGGAGCCGGCGGCGGCTCCTCCTCCCGGAGCACCGCCGTACCGACCCCCGTTGCCGCCGCGAGCAAGAAGGTTGACGCATGAAGCTCATCACCGCGATCGTCAAGCCCTACCGGCTGGACGAGATCAAGGAAGCCCTCCACCGGTTCGGCGTCCACGGCCTGACCGTCTCCGAGGCCAACGGGTACGGCCGCCAGCGCGGCCACACCGAGGTCTACCGGGGCGCCGAGTACACGGTGGACCTCGTTCCGAAGATCCGCGTCGAGGTGGTCGTCGAGGACGACGACGCCGAGGACGTCATGCGGGTCATCGTCGAGGCCGCCCAGACCGGCAAGATCGGCGACGGCAAGGTGTGGAGCATCCCCGTGGACTCGATCATCCGGGTCCGCACCGGCGAGCGCGGCGCTGACGCGCTCTAGATGACGGGAGCTCCTGGGTTGACGAGTGTCGAAGAGACCACGGACCACACGGCCGACTCGGGACCCAGCGGCTACGCCGCGGCCCGGCTGCGACTCCTCCAGGAGGAGTCGCGGTCCGGGCCTTCGCGGCGTTCCGCCCTGGCCGGCCTGACCGACGACTGGCTGAGGGAGCTGTTCACGACCGCCGTACGGGAGACGGGCGTCCAGGGCGCCGCACTGGTCGCCGTCGGCGGCTACGGGCGGGCCGAACTCTCCCCGCGCAGCGACCTCGACCTGGTGCTGCTCCACGACGGCAAGGCCGACGCCCGGGCGCTGAGCGTGCTCGCCGACCGGCTCTGGTACCCCGTGTGGGACCTGGGCCTGGCCCTGGACCACTCCGTGCGCACCCCCGCGGAGGCCCGCAGGACCGCCGCCGAGGACCTCAAGGTGCACCTCGGCCTGCTGGACGCCCGGCCCGTCGCCGGGGACGTCGGGCTGCTCGCCGGGCTGCGCACCTCCGTACTGGCCGACTGGCGCAACCAGGCGGTCAAGCGCCTGCCCCAGCTGCACTCCCTGTGCCGCGAGCGCGCCGATCGGGCCGGGGAGCTCCGCTTCCTGCTGGAACCCGACCTCAAGGAGGCCCGCGGCGGGCTCCGGGACGTCACCGCGCTGCGGGCGGTGGCGGCGTCCTGGCTGGCCGACGCCCCCCGCGAGGGACTCGGCGAAGCCCGGCGGAGGCTGCTCGACGTGCGGGACGCGCTGCACCTGGTGACGGGCCGCGCCACCGACCGGCTCTCGCTCCAGGAGCAGCCGCAGGTCGCCGCCCGGCTCGGGCTGCTCGACGCGGACGCCCTGCTGCGCGAGGTGTACGAGGCCGCGCGGGTCGTCGCGTACGCCGAGGACGTGACCTGGCGGGAGGTCGGGCGCGTGCTGCGGGCGCGGGCGGCCCGGCCGAGGCTGCGCGGACTGCTGGGCACCCGGGGGGCCTCGGCGGTGGAGCGGGCACCGCTGGCGGAAGGAGTCGTGGAGTCCGACGGCGAGGCCGTACTGGCTCTGGCCGCACGCCCGGACCGGGACCCGGTGCTCCCGCTGCGCTTCGGCGCCGCGGCCGCGCAGGCGGGTCTGCCCGTGTCCCTGCACGCCGTACGCCGGCTCGCGGCGCAGGCCAAGCCCCTGCCGGTGCCCTGGCCGGCCGAGGCGCGCGAGCAGCTGCTGACCCTGCTGGGGGCGGGCGAGCCGACGGTGGCGGTCTGGGAGGCGCTGGAGGCGGAGGGCCTGATCGCACGGCTGCTCCCGGACTGGGAGCGGGTCCGCTGCCGGCCCCAGCGCAACCCGGTGCACACCTGGACCGTGGACCGGCACCTGGTGGAGACGGCGGTCCGGGCCTCGGCGCTGACCCGCCGGGTCGGCCGCCCCGACCTGCTGCTGATGGCCGCGCTGCTGCACGACATCGGCAAGGGCTGGCCCGGGGACCACTCGGTGGCGGGGGAGACGATCGCGCGCGACGTGGCGGTGCGCGTCGGCTTCGACGCGCAGGACGCTGCGGTGCTGGGGACGCTCGTACGCCACCACCTGCTGCTGGTCGACACCGCGACGCGGCGGGACCTGGACGACCCGGCGACCGTGAAGGCGGTGGCCGACGCCGTGGGGTCGCCCGGCACGCTGGAGATCCTGCACGCGCTGACGGAGGCCGACGCCCTGGCCACCGGGCCGGCCGCGTGGAGCGCCTGGCGCAGTTCCCTGGTGGCGGACCTCGTCGCGCGGGTCGCCGCGGTCCTGCGGGGCACGGCGCCGGCCGCCACCGAGCTGGAGATCCCGACCACGGAGCAGGAACGCCTCGCGGTGGAGGCGCTGCGCACCCGGGAGCCGGTGCTGGCGCTGCACGCGCGCCAGGAGGAGGACGCCGTCGGGGTGGAGCTGGTGGTAGCCGTCCCCGACCAGCCGGGGGTCCTCCCCGCGGTGGCGGGGGTGCTGGCGCTGCACCGCCTCACGGTGCGGGCGGCCGACCTGCGCTCCCTGGAACTGCCCGACCGGCTCGGGGAGGTCCTCGTACTGCGCTGGCGGGTTGCCGCCGAGTACGGCTCCCTGCCGGAGGCGGCCCGGCTGCGTACGGATCTGGTCCGGGCGCTGGACGGGTCGCTGGACGTCCCGGCGAAGCTCGCGGACCGCGAGGCGGCGTACCCGCGCCGCCGGGGCGTGGTCCCGCCGCCGCCCCGGGTCTCGGTGGTGCCCGACGTCTCCGCGCTGGCCACGGTCCTGGAGGTGCGGGCCCCCGACGCGGTCGGACTGCTGCACCGGATCGGGCGGGCGCTGGAGGGGGCCGGCGTCCGGGTCCGCAGCGCGCACGTCTCCACCCTCGGCGCCAACGCGGTGGACACGCTGTACGTGACCACCGCGGACGGCAAACCCCTGGATCAGACCGATGCGGCAGCCCTGGCCGCGTCGGTCGAGTCGGCCCTGGCGTAGCCCGCGCCCCAAACGCCGGCGGGGCTGAAGGATCCAGCTCCGCCGGCGTTTGATGCGCGGGTCCGGGCAGAGCCCGGGAGGCCCCGCGCGGCGGAGCTCGGGCCGCCGGGTCCACCACTTGGCGGGGGCCGATACCCTGGGGGACGACCACACCGCCCCCGACCCGAGGAATCGCGACCACCGTGTTCGATACGCTTTCCGACCGCCTCAGCGCGACCTTCAAGTCCCTCCGGGGCAAAGGCCGCCTCTCCGAGCAGGACATCGACGCTGCGGCGCGGGAAATCCGTATCGCCCTCCTTGAGGCCGACGTCGCCCTTCCCGTGGTCCGCTCGTTCATCGCGAACGTCAAGGAGCGCGCCCGCGGCGAAGAGGTCTCCAAGGCCCTGAACCCGGGCCAGCAGGTCCTCAAGATCGTCAACGACGAGCTCGTCTCGATCCTCGGCGGCGAGACCCGGCGGCTGCGGTTCGCCAAGACCGCCCCCACCGTGATCATGCTGGCCGGTCTCCAGGGTGCCGGTAAGACGACCCTCGCCGGAAAGCTCGGCCTGTGGCTCAAGGGCCAGGGGCACACCCCGCTCCTCGTCGCGTGCGACCTCCAGCGCCCCAACGCCGTCAACCAGCTCTCCGTGGTCGCGGAGCGCGCCGGTGTCGCGGTCTACGCCCCCGCGCCCGGCAACGGCGTCGGTGACCCGGTCCAGGTCGCCAAGGACTCCATCGAGTACGCGCGCACCAAGCAGTACGACGTGGTCATCGTCGACACCGCGGGCCGCCTCGGCATCGACCAGGAGCTGATGCAGCAGGCCGCGGACATCCGCGACGCCGTCAGCCCGGACGAGATCCTCTTCGTCGTCGACGCCATGATCGGCCAGGACGCGGTCAACACCGCCGAGGCCTTCCGCGACGGCGTCGGCTTCGACGGCGTCGTGCTCTCCAAGCTCGACGGCGACGCCCGCGGTGGCGCCGCGCTCTCCATCGCGCACGTCACCGGCAAGCAGATCATGTTCGCCTCGAACGGCGAGAAGCTCGACGAGTTCGACGCGTTCCACCCCGACCGCATGGCGGGCCGGATCCTCGACATGGGTGACATGCTCACCCTCATCGAGCAGGCCGAGAAGACCTTCAGCCAGGCCGAGGCCGAGAAGATGGCGGCCAAGCTGGCGAAGGGGCCGAAGGAGTTCACGCTCGACGACTTCCTGGCCCAGATGGAACAGGTCCGCAAGATGGGCTCCATCTCCAAGCTGCTCGGCATGCTCCCCGGCATGGGTCAGATCAAGGACCAGATCAACAACATCGACGAGCGCGACGTGGACCGCACCGCCGCGATCATCAAGTCGATGACCCCGGCCGAGCGCCACGACCCGCACATCATCAACGGCTCGCGCCGTGCCCGTATCGCCAAGGGCTCCGGTGTCGAGGTCAGCGCCGTGAAGTCGCTCGTCGAGCGCTTCTTCGAGGCCCGCAAGATGATGTCCCGCATGGCCCAGGGCGGCGGCATGCCCGGGATGCCGGGCATGCCGGGCATGGGTGGCGGCCCCGGCCGGCAGAAGAAGCAGATCAAGCAGGCCAAGGGCAAGCGCAAGAGCGGCAACCCGATGAAGCGCAAGGAAGAGGAGGCCGCGGCCGCCCTGCGCCGCGAGCAGGGTCCGCAGGGCGCCGAGCCCGCGGCCGCCGGCAACCCGTTCGGCCTCCCGGCCGGCGGCGGCCAGCCCGGCCAGGACTTCGACCTTCCGGACGAGTTCAAGAAGTTCATGAAGTAGTACGCACGCCAGTACGCGGGGGAGGGCCCCGGCCGCGCTCGTGACCGACAGGTCGAGCGGCCGGGGCCCTCCGCTTTTGCGGGGGCAATGATCAGGTTTGTCCCTTATCGTCGGCTGGGAGGACGGCATAAGGAGGCCACGTGCCCAGCCCCACCCCCGTACCGCCGCGCGACCGGGCCGACACCCCCTGGCGCTCGGAGGGCGCACCGCCCACCCCGCCGCCCAAGAAGAAGATGCCCGGCGGCTGGCGGGGGCTGATCCTCACCGCCCTGATCGTCTACCTGGTGACCAACCTCGTCCTGTCCTTCTTCAACGAGGGCGACGAGCCGACCATCTCCTACACGGAGTTCAGCAAGCAGGTCACCGACGGCAACGTCTCGAAGATCTACTCCAAGGGCGACGCCATCCAGGGCCAGCTGAAGACCAAACAGCCGGTGCCCGACGGGGGCAAGGGCGACTACACCAAGTTCGTCACCCAGCGCCCCGCCTTCGCCGACGACCAGCTGTGGGCCAACCTCACCAAGCAGAACGTCAACGTCACCGCCTCCCCGGTGGTCGTCCAGCGCAGCTTCCTGGTCAACCTGCTGATCTCGCTCGCCCCGATGCTGCTCCTGGTCGGCCTCTGGCTGCTCATCGCCCGCCGGATGGGATCGGCGATGGGCGGCATGGGCGGGCTGGGCCGCAAGGCGCCGCCGAAGCCGGTGGAACTGGAGGAGGGCGCCAAGCGCACCACCTTCGAGGACGTGGCCGGAATCGACGAGGTCGAGGGCGAGCTCAACGACGTCGTGGACTTCCTCAAGAACCCGGAGCAGTACCGGAGGATGGGCGCCCGGATGCCCGGCGGGGTCCTGCTGGCCGGCCCGCCGGGGACCGGCAAGACCCTGCTGGCGCGCGCGGTCGCGGGGGAGGCCGGGGTGCCGTTCTTCTCCGCCTCCGCCTCCGAGTTCATCGAGATGATCGTCGGCGTGGGCGCCTCCCGGGTGCGCGAACTCTTCTCCGAGGCCCGGAAGGTGGCTCCGGCGATCGTGTTCATCGACGAGATCGACACGATCGGACGGGCCCGCGGCGGCGGCTCCGCCATGGGCGGCCATGACGAGCGCGAGCAGACCCTGAACCAGATCCTCACCGAAATGGACGGTTTCTCCGGCTCGGAGGGCGTGGTCGTACTGGCCGCCACCAACCGCGCGGACGTCCTGGACCCCGCGCTCACCCGGCCCGGCCGCTTCGACCGCACGGTGGCCGTCTCCCCGCCGGACCGCGCCGGCCGCGAGGCGATCCTGCGCATCCATACCCGCGACATCCCGCTGGCCGAGGGCGTGGACCTCGCCCAGGTGGCCCGTACGACACCGGGCATGACCGGGGCCGAGCTCGCCAACCTGGCCAACGAGGCGGCCCTGCTGGCGGTCAAGCGCCAGCAGCGCGCGGTGACCCAGTCAGACCTCTCGGACGCGCTGGAGAAGGTCCAGCTGGGCGCGGAGCGGCCGCTGGTCATGCCCTTGGAGGAGCGCCGGCGTACGGCGTACCACGAGAGCGGCCACGCCCTGCTGGGCATGCTCCAGCCGGGCGCCGACCCGGTCCGCAAGATCACCATCGTGCCGCGCGGCCGGGCCCTGGGCGTGACCCTGTCCACCCCGGACGCGGACCGCTACGCGTACACGGAGGAGTACCTCCGCGGCCGCATCATCGGCGCGCTGGGCGGCATGGCCGCCGAACAGACCGTCTACGACGTCGTCACCACGGGCGCGGAGAACGACCTCGAACAGGTCACCAACCTCGCGCGCGGGATGGTCGGCCGCTGGGGGATGAGCGACCGCGTCGGCAAGCTGACCGCCATCCCGTCCGACGGGCAGAGCCCCTACGGCCTCTCCGCCGCCCCCGCCACGCTCGACGTGGTGGACCACGAGATGCGGCGCATCGTCGACGAGTGCTACGCGGAGGCCTGCCGCCTGCTCCGCGAGAACCGCCACAAGCTGGACGCCCTCGCGGAGGCGCTGCTGGCGAACGAGACGCTGGAGGAGTCCGCGGCCTACGCCGCCGCGGGCATCACCCGCCTGACGAAACCCGCCTGACGGGACCCGCCCGACGGGACCCGCCCGACGGGACCGCCCGGCGTAGCGGCGGCCGCGGGCGGGGCCGCCGCTACCTCGTGCGGGCCACCACGTAGCGAAAGATGTTCGGCAGCCAGACGGCTCCGTCCGGCCGCTCGTACGGGTGAAGCGACTCCGCCAGCTCCTTCTCCGCCAGCGCGGGATCGGCTGCCGCCGCACCGTCGTACAGGCCCGTCGAGAGCAGCCCCCGCACCGCGCTGTCCACGTCCGCGTACCCGAAGGGGCAGAACACCCGCCCCGAGCCGTCCGGCCGCAGGCCCGCCCGCTCGACCACCGCGTCCAGGTCGCGCGGAGCCGGACCGCCGCCCAGCACCGCCGGCACCGTGCACCGCTCCGGCGGCCCCCAGTCGGCCAGCACCACCGCACCGCCCCGCCGGACCGCCGGCAGCGCGGCGGCCAGGGTGCCAGGGCCGGGCGAGAACGCCAGCAGGACGTCGTACGGCCGCGCCGTGGGCACCGGGGGTGCCGCCACCACCTCCAGCAGCCGCTCCCGTGCCAGCGCCCGGCGCGCCGGGTCCGGCTCCACGCCGGTGGCCGAGGCGCCCCGCCCCGCGGCCAGCAGCAGCGGCAGTCCGGCCCCGCAGTCCAGGCCGAGCAGCCGGTTGCCCGGCCCGACCTCCAGCCGGTCGTAGACCGCCTCGTACAGCGGTACCAGCATCCGTTCCTGGATCTCCGCCCAGTCCCGGGCGACGAGCGTCGCCGTCGGCGTCGGTGTCATCGAAAGAGCGCTCCTGATTCCGTGTCGCCCCCTTGCCCCCGCTGCCAGAGAACTCCCGATTCGCCCCCGCGTCCAGAGGAGCGCGCCACCCGATTCACGCTCGGGTCGCCCGGCGCCGTACCATTCGCGCCATGGCAAAGGCACCCGTTCTCACCCCGCAGGCGGAGGATTTCCCCCGCTGGTACCAGGATCTGATCAACAAGGCCGAGCTGGCCGACAACGGTCCGGTCCGCGGCACGATGGTCATCCGGCCGTACGGCTACGGCCTGTGGGAGCGGATGCAGCAGGAGATGGACGCGCGCATCAAGGACGCGGGCGCCCAGAACGCGTACTTCCCGCTGTTCATCCCCCAGTCGTACCTGACGAAGGAAGCCGAGCACGTCGAGGGCTTCGCCCCCGAGCTCGCGGTCGTCACGCACGGCGGCGGCAAGGAGCTGGAAGAGCCGGTCGTCGTCCGGCCCACCTCCGAGACGATCATCAACGACTACTTCTCCAAGTGGGTCCAGAGCTACCGCGACCTGCCCCTGCTGATCAACCAGTGGGCCAACGTGGTCCGCTGGGAGATGCGCCCGCGCGTGTTCCTCCGTACGAGCGAGTTCCTGTGGCAGGAGGGCCACACGGCCCACGCCTCGTACGAGGACGCCCGCGACTACGCCTCCCGGATCCACACGGACGTCTACGGCGACTTCATGACGAACGTCCTCGGCATCGACGTCGTGCTCGGCCGCAAGACCGCCAAGGAGCGCTTCGCCGGCGCCATCAACACCCTCACCCTCGAGGGCATGATGGGCGACGGCAAGGCCCTCCAGCTGGGTACGAGCCACGAGCTCGGCACCAACTTCGCCAAGGCCTTCAACACGCAGTACCTGTCGAAGGAAGGCAAGCAGGAGCTCGTCTGGCAGACCTCCTGGGGCGTCTCGACCCGCATGGTCGGCGGCCTGATCATGTCCCACGGCGACGACAACGGCCTGCGGGTCCCGCCGCGCCTCGCGCACGTCCAGGTCGTCGTCATGGCGATCAAGGGCGACGAGGCCGTCACCAAGGTCCGCGAGCTCGGCGCCCAGCTGAAGGCCGCGGGCCTGCGCGTCCAGGTCGACGACCGCGTCGACACCCCCTTCGGCCGCCGCGCCGTGGACTGGGAGCTCAAGGGCGTACCGGTCCGCATCGAGATCGGCCCCCGCGACCTGGAGGCCGGCACCGCGATGCTGGCCCGCCGGATCCCGGGCGGCAAGACCCCGGTGCAGATCGACGCCCTCGCCGACCTGCTGCCCAAGGTGCTGGAGGAGGACCAGGCGCAGCTGCTGCGCGAGTCCCGCGAGCGCCGCGAGTCCCGTACCTCCGACGTCTCCACCATCGAGGAGGCCGCCGAGGCCGCCATCGCCGGTGGCTGGGCGCGGATCCCGTGGGCCGACCTCGGCCCCGAGGGCGAGGCCAAGCTGGCCGAGCAGGCCGTCTCCGTGCGCTGCCTGGTCGCGGCCGACGGGTCGGTCCCGGAGGCGGACGACGCCCCCGGTACCCTCGCCATCGTCGCGCGCTCCTACTGAGTGACTCCTGCGCCCCGGCGTGCGGCCCGTGCCGCGCGCCGGGGCGGCTTTGTCGTTAGTCCTCGTTACGTACCGACTCCTCCTGGGATCGACGCACCCGTCCTCGTCAGGACGCATGAGACTGAACTGACTGGTACGTGCAAAAAATTTGGAATGGCCCGGAATCGGAACACCGGGGCACCTCGGCTCGTTGTCACGACGTGAGCACGACACCACCTGTTCTCGCCGCAGAGCTGGCACAGGCGTGGGCCGATATTCAGCGGTACCACCCCGAGCTGCCTGACCTTGCCGCGCCCGAGTCCCTGATCGGAGAGTCCTCGTCCGCCTGCGGCGCCGAGCTCTCCTTCGAGCGACTGCTCCACGAGGCAGTCCACGGCATCGCCGCAGCGCGCGGAGTGCGCGACACCTCGCGCGCCGGCCGCTACCACAACCGCAGATTCCTCGCGATCGCCGAGGAGATGGGGCTGGACCACTCCGACGAGCCGCACGCGAGCAGCGGCTTCTCGCTGGTCTCGCTCAACCCCGAGGCCAAGCGGCGCTACCGCCCCACCATGGAGCGACTGCAGCGCGCGCTGAAGGCGCACACGGTCGCCACGGCCGCCGACACCAAGCGCAGCTTCCGCGGTCCGGCCGCCCGGCACGGCTCCTCCGGCGGCGGGGTGCGCGTCAAGGCGGTGTGCGACTGCGGGCGCAATGTGCGGGTGGTCCCCTCGGTACTGGCCCAGGCCCCGATCGTGTGCGGGGGCTGTATGAAGCCCTTCCGCATCCCGGAGGTCGCCGTCGCCGTGGCGTCCTGACGTCGCGGCCGGGCGGCCGGAGCGGGCCCTCCCGGCTGAGCCCGCCGCGGGCGTATGGCACAATGGCTAGCTGTACTCGACAGTCGCATAGGACCCCTCTCTCCTCCGGCTGACGCGTCCATCGGGCACCCGAGTACCGCAACCCCACGTGGCATCTCATGTGCCCAACCACGTCAAGTTCAGGAGACACCACTCCAGTGGCAGTCAAGATCAAGCTCAAGCGCCTCGGCAAGATTCGCCAGCCGCACTACCGCATCGTCGTCGCCGACGCCCGCACCCGCCGTGACGGTCGCGCGATCGAAGAGATCGGTATCTACCACCCGACGTACAACCCGTCGCGCATCGAGGTCAACGCCGAGCGTGCGCAGTACTGGCTGTCCGTTGGCGCCCAGCCCACCGAGGCTGTGCTCGCCATCCTGAAGCTGACCGGTGACTGGCAGGCGCACAAGGGCCTCCCGGCCCCCGCGCCGCTGCTGCAGCCGGCGACGAAGGAGAGCAAGCGTCGCTCCTTCGACGAGTTCGCCAAGGCCCTCGAGGGCATCGGCGAGGGCAAGGGCGAGGCCATCACGCAGAAGAAGAAGGCCGACAAGAAGGCGGACGAGGCTGAGGCCGCCGCCGAGTCGACCGAGGCCTGAGCATGCTCGAGGAGGCTCTTGAGCACCTCGTGAAGGGCATTGTGGACAACCCCGACGAAGTGCAGGTCGCCTCGCGCAACCTGCGCCGCGGACAGGTGCTCGAGGTCCGGGTTCACCCCGACGACCTCGGTAAGGTGATCGGCCGCAACGGCCGCACCGCACGTGCTCTGCGCACCGTCGTGGGCGCCATCGGCGGCCGGGGGATCCGCGTCGACCTCGTCGACGTGGACCAGGTCCGCTGAGACCCGGTTTGCTAGAAGCGTGAAACACCGGCACGGGCCGGGGAGGGCATTCGTGCCCGCCCCGGCCCGTCGTCGTCTGAACAGGAGAGCACAGTGGAGTTGGTAGTCGCGCGGATCGGCCGCGCCCACGGCATCAAGGGTGAGGTCACCGTCGAGGTGCGCACCGACGAGCCGGAACTGCGGCTCAGTCCCGGCGCCGTGCTCAAGACGGAGCCCGCGGCGGCGGGACCGCTGACCATCGAGACGGGCCGGGTGCACAGCGGGCGGCTGATGCTCCGCTTCGCCGGCGTCAAGGACCGCACCGGCGCCGAGGCGCTGCGCAACATCCTGCTCATCGCGGAGGTCGACCCGGCGGAGCTGCCCGAGGAGCCCGACGAGTACTACGACCACCAGCTCATGGACCTCGACGTGGTCCTCGCCGACGGCACCGAGATCGGCCGGATCACCGAGATCTCCCACCTGCCCTCGCAGGACCTGTTCATCGTCGAGCGTCCGGACGGCTCCGAGGTGATGATCCCCTTCGTCGAGGAGATCGTCGCCGAGATCGACCTGGAAGAGCAGCGCTGCGTCATCACCCCGCCCCCCGGGCTGATCGACGAGCGCGAGGCGATCATCGACTCGACCCGTGGCGAGGACTCCGGATCCGGGGAAGAAGCCTGATGCGTCTCGACGTCGTCACGATCTTCCCCGAGTACCTGGAGCCGCTGAACGTCTCCCTCGTCGGCAAGGCGCGGGCGCGCGGGCAGCTCGACGTACACGTCCATGACCTGCGGGAATGGACGTACGACCGGCACAACACGGTGGACGACACCCCGTACGGCGGCGGTCCCGGCATGGTCATGAAGACCGAGCCGTGGGGCGAGGCCCTGGACGCGGCGCTGGCCGACGGCTACGAGTCGGGCGCGCACGGCCCCGTCATGGTCGTCCCCACACCCAGCGGCCGGCCGTTCACGCAGGAGCTCGCCGTCGAGCTCTCCGAGCGCCCCTGGCTGATCTTCACCCCGGCCCGGTACGAGGGCATCGACCGCCGGGTCATGGACGAGTACGCCACCCGCATGCCGGTCTACGAGGTCTCCATCGGCGACTACGTCCTGGCCGGCGGCGAGGCGGCCGTCCTGGTCGTCACCGAGGCCGTCGCGCGACTGCTGCCCGGGGTGCTCGGCAACGCCGAATCGCACCGGGACGACTCCTTCGCGCCCGGCGAGATGGCCAACCTGCTGGAGGGGCCCGTCTACACCAAGCCCCCGACGTGGCGCGGCCGCGGCATCCCGGACGTGCTGCTCAGCGGCCACCACGGGAAGATCGCCCGCTGGCGCCGGGACGAGGCCTTCCGCCGCACCGCGCAGAACCGGCCCGACATGATCGAGCGCTGTGAGGCCTCCGCCTTCGACAAGAAGGACCGGGAAGCGCTGAGCATCCTGGGCTGGAAGCCGACCGCTGACGGCCGATTTTGGCGTAGGCCGCAGACCGTGGAAGAATAGGCGGCTGCTGTGTGCTCGCGTGCGCCCCTGCCACAGGGGGAACGTCGCCCGCCGAGTGACCCGGCTCCCGAATTCTCTACGGAAACCCGCACCGGCGACCTGTGGCGTCGTGCGAAGAAAGCAGACGAACAACATGTCTCACCTGCTCGATGGCGTCAACGCCGCCGCGCTCCGCTCGGACGTCCCGGCCTTCCGCCCGGGTGACACGATCAACGTGCACGTCCGCGTGATCGAGGGCAACCGCTCCCGTATCCAGCAGTTCAAGGGCGTCGTCATCCGTCGCCAGGGCTCTGGCGTCTCCGAGACCTTCACCGTTCGCAAGGTCTCCTTCAGCGTCGGCGTGGAGCGTACCTTCCCGGTGCACTCCCCGATCTTCGAGAAGATCGAGCTCGTCACCCGCGGTGACGTGCGTCGCGCGAAGCTGTACTACCTCCGTGAGCTCCGCGGCAAGGCCGCGAAGATCAAGGAGAAGCGCGACAACTGAGGTCCCCTCCGGGGTCCGGGGCTGG
This sequence comes from Streptomyces sp. NPDC051183, assembly GCF_040682455.1. Lineage (NCBI taxonomy): Bacteria > Bacillati > Actinomycetota > Actinomycetes > Kitasatosporales > Streptomycetaceae > Streptomyces > Streptomyces sp. NPDC051183. Next base: position 112,728 of record NZ_JBFBBA010000005.1, on the reverse strand, counting down.
CCGGATAGGCTCGTTCCCGATGGACACCGAAGCACCTCACACGCAGCGCGGCCACTCTTCCCCCGGCGAGGGGGAGGGGCGGTCGCGTTTTGCGTTTCCCCGGGCCCGTGCGTTCCTGACCTGGCGGCGGGCGGGGCTGCTCGGCGTGGCCTGCACCGCCTTCCTGCTGCTGCTCAGCAATTTCGTCGTCCAGCCGTTCCTGATCCCGAGCCGGTCGATGGAGCCGACGCTGGAGGTCGGGGACCGGGTGCTGGTCAACAAGCTGGCGTACCGTTTCGGCGACCAGCCGGCGCGGGGCGACATGGTGGTCTTCGACGGCACCGGATCCTTCGTGCGGGAGGGCGCGAACGGCGGCGCGGACAACCCGATCGGCACGGCCCTGAACGGCGCGGCCTCGGCGCTCGGGCTCGCGGAGCCGTCCGACACCGACTTCGTGAAGCGGGTCGTGGGCGTCGGGGGCGATGACGTGGTGTGCTGCGACGCCGGTGGCCGGATCAAGGTCAACGGGGTTCCGCTGGAGGAGCCGTACCTGTTCTCCGGCGACGCGCCCTCGAAGGTGCCGTTCCGGATCGTCGTACCCCTTGGGACCCTGTGGGTCATGGGTGATCATCGTTCCCAGTCCCGGGACTCCCGGGACCACCTGGGGGAACCGGGCGGGGGGATGGTGCCGGTGGAGAAGGTGATCGGGCGGGCCGACTGGATCGGCTGGCCGGTTTCGCGCTGGGGCTCCGCGGGCGGCGGACGTGGGTAGCCGGGGCAGGCCGAGGGCCGAACGGGAGCCCGATCCGGAGCCGGAGCCCGTCGCGCCGGCGGAGACCGGCGGCCGGGCCGAGCGGCGCAGGCTGGCGCGCCGGGTCCGGCGGCGCCGGCGTACCCGCCGGGCGGGGGAGGTGCCCCTGCTGGTGGTGGTCGCGCTGTGCATCGCCCTGCTCCTCAAGACGTTCCTCGTGCAGGCCTTCTTCATCCCGTCGGGCTCCATGGAGCAGACGATCCGGATCGGGGACCGCGTGCTCGTGGACAAGCTGACGCCGTGGTTCGGCTCCAAGGTCGAGCGTGGCGACGTCGTCGTGTTCAAGGACCCCGGGGGCTGGCTCAAGGGCGAGGCGGCGCGCCCCGCACCGGACCCGGTCGTGGTCAAGCAGATCAAGCAGGCCCTGACCTTCATCGGACTGCTGCCCTCGGCCGACGAGCAGGACCTGATCAAACGGGTCATCGCGGTCGGCGGGGACACCGTCAAGTGCTGCGACGCGCGGGGCCGGGTCAGCGTCAACGGCTCCCCGCTCGACGAGCCGTACGTGAACCCCGGCAACTCCCCCTCGGACATCCGTTTCGAGGTGCAGGTACCGAAGGGCCGGCTGTTCGTCATGGGCGATCACCGGGCGAACTCCTCCGACTCCCGCTACCACCTCGACGAGGCCTTCCAGGGCACCATCGACGAGGGCGAAGTGGTGGGCGAGGCCGTGGTCATCGCCTGGCCCTTCGGCCACTGGAGCCGGCTGGAACAGCCCGCCACCTTCCGCATGGTGCCCGATCAGGCGCGGCGCGGACGGCGCGCGCCCCGTCGGCGCCGCCGGGGCACGTCGTTCGCATAGTGTGTCCTCGGCTCCCGCGCCTTCGGGAACTCCCGCTCGTTATGGGAGGGGAGGGCCCGTGTCTGATCCGGTGCGGGCGGCGAATCCGAGTGAGGAGTGGATGTGGGGGATGTGGCGGTAGGCGCGCGATCCGGACGCGACGAGGGTGATGAGCGGCCGGACGATGCCTTCGAGCGCAAGGCCGCCGAGGGCGAGGCCAAGGACGGGGACGCGGCGGACGGCGAGAAGGCCGCGCGCCCGCACCGCTCGTTCTGGAAGGAGCTTCCGCTCCTGGTCGGTATCGCGCTGCTGCTGGCCCTGCTGATCAAGACCTTCCTCGTGCAGGCGTTCTCGATCCCGTCCGACTCGATGCAGAACACCCTGCAGCGCGGGGACCGGGTGCTGGTGGACAAGCTGACGCCGTGGTTCGGCTCCGAGCCCGAGCGCGGCGAGGTCGTCGTCTTCCACGACCCGGCGAACTGGCTGTCCGGAGAGCCCACCCCCGAGCCGAACCTCGCCCAGCAGATCCTCAGCAAGATCGGCCTGATGCCGGACGCCGCGGAGAAGGACCTGATCAAGCGGACGATCGCCATCGGCGGTGACACGGTCGAGTGCAAGAAGGGGGGACCGGTCGTCGTCAACGGCAAGGAGCTCGACGAGCCGTACATCTTCCCCGGCAACACCCCGTGCGACGACGCCCCGTTCGGTCCGATCACCGTGCCCAAGGGCAAGATCTGGGTGATGGGCGACCACCGCCAGAACTCCCAGGACTCCCGCTACCACATGCAGGACTCCACCCAGGGCTTCGTGCCGGTCGACAAGGTCGTCGGCCGGGCCATCGTCGTCGCCTGGCCGGTCACCCGCTGGTCCACCCTCCCGGTCCCGGACACCTTCGACCAGCCGGGCATCGGCAACCAGGCCAAGGCCACCGCGGCCGGCCTCGGTGCCTCCGGGCTGGGGCCGGTCGGGCTGGCTCCGGCCGCGCTGGGGCTCACCGGCGCGGTGCCCGTCGTACTGTGGCGCCGACGGAGGCTGACCAGCGGGCGTACCGCCGGGTAGGGTGCCGCCCAGGTCGACGATCTCCGAGTTGGGGTTGCTGCAATGGGCGGAACAGAAGCAGGGCGAGCGATACGTGGCGACGATGGCCGCGGCGGCCTCGGCAACGTGTTGTCGGGGATCGTCGTGGCCATCGGCTTCGTGCTGTTCCTCGGCGGTTTCGTGTGGGGAGCGCTCGTGTACCAGCCGTACACGGTGCCGACCGACTCGATGATGCCGACGGTCAAGCCCGGGGACCGGGTGCTGGCGCAGCGGATCGAGGGCGGTGAGGTGCGCCGGGGCGACGTGGTGATCTTCACGGATACCGCGTGGAGCGATTCGCCCATGGTCAAGCGGGTCGTCGGCGTCGGCGGGGACACCGTCAAGTGCTGCGGCGACGGCGGCCGGCTCACGGTGAACGGCAAGGAGCTGGACGAGCCGTACATCGAGGAGGACAGGCTCGACGTGGCGGGCGCGCCCAGCGGCGGCGCTTCGCGGACGGCGTTCGAGGTGACCGTGCCCGAGGGCAACATCTTCCTGATGGGCGATCGGCGGGGCGCCTCGCTGGACTCCCGGGCGCACCTTCAGGAGGCCGGACAGGGGACGGTCGCCCGGGCGGCGGTCAAGGCCAGGGTCGACGCCCTCGCCTGGCCCTCCTTCTCGATGGTGGAGCGGCCGAAGACGTACGCCGCCCTGCCGGGCGGGATCTCGGGGCACGGCCCGCTGCGGCTGCAGCTGACCGCCGTCGTGGCCGGAGCCGCCCTGGTGGTGCTGGGGGCCGCCTACGGGCCGGTCGTACGGGTCCTGGGGCGCGGGCGGCGACGGGAGCGGGCCGGTGTCAGCTGACCCGGAGCACGCGGGGCACCCGGAGCACGCGCAGAGCGGTCCGGGCCCGCGGAAGGTGTCGCGGGTGATCCTGCTGGACCCGGCGGACCGGATCCTGCTGCTGCACGGCTTCGAGCCGGCGGACCCGGCGGACGACTGGTGGTTCACCCCGGGCGGCGGCCTGGAGGGCGACGAGAGCCGGGAACAGGCCGCACTGCGGGAGCTGGCCGAGGAGACCGGCATCACCGAGGTGGAGCTGGGGCCGGTGCTGTGGCACCGGTACTGTTCCTTCCCCTTCGACGGGCGGCGCTGGGAGCAGGACGAGTGGTACTTCCTGGCCCGTACCGCGCAGACGGCGACCGAGCCGCTCGGGCTCACCGAGCTGGAACGGCGCAGCGTCACCGGAGCCAGGTGGTGGACCTCCGAGGAACTTCTCACAGCACGTGAGACGGTGTACCCGACCAGACTCGCCGAGCTGCTCCGTACGCTGCTCGTCGACGGGCCTCCGGGTGCGCCGGTGATCCTGGCCCCGGAAATCGTTTAGGGGCGAGAGTGCCTGGCGCACAATAGGGGGACGCACGGCTGAAGGGGAACATGCCATGAGTGCCGAGGACCTCGAGAAGTACGAGACCGAGATGGAGCTGAAGCTCTATCGCGAGTACCGCGACGTCGTCGGGCTGTTCAAGTATGTGATCGAGACCGAACGTCGTTTCTACCTCACCAACGACTACGAGATGCAGGTGCACTCGGTCCAGGGGGAGGTGTTCTTCGAGGTCTCGATGGCCGATGCCTGGGTCTGGGACATGTACCGGCCGGCCCGCTTCGTGAAGCAGGTGCGGGTGCTGACCTTCAAGGACGTGAACATCGAGGAGCTCAACAAGAGCGATCTCGAACTTCCGGGCAGCTGAACCGCGGCCGAGCGGCGGCTGAGCGGCCGATTCCCTCACATTCCCCCGCAAGGGTGATGGCGTTGTCCACAACGCCACGGTTGTCCACCAAGATCCACAAGGTGGGAGGGGACGCGGGATCGTCGGTGCCGGAGGTGGTGCCGGATGAACGCGAAGGGCGTGGCACAGCAGGCATTGGGGCGGTACGGCGAGGAGCTCGCGGTCCGGCGGCTGACCGAGGCCGGGATGACCGTCATCGCACGGAACTGGCGGTGCCGCAGCGGGGAGATCGACATCGTCGCGCGGGACGGGGACGCCCTCGTCGTGTGCGAGGTCAAGACCCGGCGGGAGGGGGAGTTCGAGCATCCCATGGCCGCCGTCCGGCCGGGCAAGGCCGAGCGGCTTCGCCGGCTCGCCGGGCGCTGGCTCGCCGACCACGGCGGACCGCCCTCCGGCGGGGTGCGCATCGACCTCGTCGGGGTCCTGCTGCCGCGGCGCGGTGCGCCCGTGGTGGAGCACGTCAGGGGGGCGGCCTGATGGGGTTCGCGCGGGCCTGCTCGGTCGCCCTGGTGGGCGTCGACGGCGTGGTGGTGGAGGTACAGGCCGATCTGGAACCGGGCGTCGCCGCCTTCACCCTGGTGGGACTGCCCGACAAGACCCTGATCGAGAGCCGCGATCGGGTGCGGGCCGCCGTGGTGAACTCGGGCGCCGCCTGGCCGCAGAAGAAGCTCACGGTCGGGCTCAGTCCGGCCTCGGTGCCGAAATCCGGCGCCGGCTTCGACCTGGCCGTGGCCGCGGCGGTGCTGGGCGCCGCCGAGGTGGTCGACCCCGCGGTCATCGCCGATCTCGTGCTCATCGGGGAGCTGGGCCTGGACGGCCGGGTGCGGCCCGTCCGGGGGGTCCTGCCGGCGGTCCTCGCCGCCGCCGAGGCGGGCTACCGGCAGGTGGTGGTGCCGCAGCAGTGCGCCGCCGAGGCCGCTCTCGTCCCGGACGTCTCGGTGCTCGGCGTCCGCAGCCTGCGTCAGCTCATCGCGGTCCTGACCGACGGCGTGGTCCCGGAGGAGGAGCCACCGGACCCGCCGGGGCGTCCCGATCCGATACTGGCGGGCCTGATCCTCCCGGGGGCGGGCCGCGGCTCCGGTGCCGTGAGCGCGGCCGGGAGCGGGGAGGGGCTGGACCTCGCGGACGTGGCGGGGCAGCACCTCGCCCGCCGGGCCCTGGAGGTGGCCGCGGCCGGGGGCCATCACGTCCTTTTGAGCGGCCCTCCCGGAGCGGGCAAGACGCTCCTCGCCGAGCGGCTGCCCGGGATCATGCCCCCGCTCACACAACAGGAGTCCCTGGAAGTCACGGCCGTGCACTCCGTCGCGGGAATCCTGCCGCCGGGCGAGCCGCTCGTGACGACCGCGCCGTACTGCGCGCCCCACCATTCGGCGACGATGCAGGCCCTGGTGGGCGGTGGCAGCGGACTGCCCCGGCCCGGCGCTGTCTCGCTCGCGCACAGAGGGGTGCTCTTCCTCGACGAAGCACCGGAGTTCCGTCCCCAGGTGCTGGACGCGCTGCGCCAACCCCTTGAGTCGGGGCAGATCGTGGTGGCACGCGCGGCCGGGGTGGTGTGCCTGCCCGCACGCTTCCTCATGGTGCTGGCAGCCAACCCCTGCCCGTGCGGGCGGCACACCCTGCACGGTGCGGGCTGCGACTGCGCGCCCTCGTCGATCAGGCGCTACCAGGCCCGGCTGTCCGGTCCGCTGCTGGACCGGGTGGACCTTCGCATCGAGGTCGAGCCGGTCAGCAGGTCCGACCTGCTCGCCGAACGGGGGCGGGGCGAGAACAGCGCCACCGTCGCCGCGCGGGTCAGCGAGGCACGGTCCCGCGCGGCCCGCCGCCTCGGCGACACCCCCTGGAGGATCAACAGCGAGGTCCCGGGGCGCGAGCTGCGCACGCGCTGGCAGCCCGCCCCCGGTGCGCTCGCCCAGGCCGAGCGCGACCTGGAGCGGGGACTGCTCACCGCCCGCGGCCTCGACCGGGTGCTGCGGGTCGCCTGGACCGTGGCCGACCTGCGGGGCAGGGACCGGCCCGACGCACTGGACGTGGCCGTCGGTCTGGAACTGCGGACCGGCATCGCCCGCGGGGCCGTGCTGGCGGCGGGGGCCGGGCCATGACGGGGGCCGAGGCGCCCGGCCCGCAGCCCGTGGCGGTGGCCGGGGCCGACGACCGGGAGGTGCTCGCGCGGGTCGCGCTGACCCGGGTGCTGGAGCCCGGGGAGGAGCTCGGAGGGCGCTGGCTGCGGGAGCACGGGGCCGTCGGGCTGATACGGCTCCTGACCGGGCCCGAGGCGCAGGCCGGGCCGGGGGTGCCGGCCGGGGTGGCGCCGGAGCGGCTCGCCGGGTACCGCAGACGGGCCGCCCTGGCCGACCCCCGGCGCGACCTGGAGGCCGCCGCCGAGGCGGGCTGCCGGTTCGTCCGCCCGGGCTGCGCGGAGTGGCCGACCCAGCTGGACGACCTCGGCGACGCCCGGCCCGTGGGGCTGTGGCTGCGGGGCCGGCCGGACCTGCGCACCTGGGCGCTGCGCTCCGTCGCCCTGGTCGGGGCCCGCGCCTGCACACCATACGGGGCACACATGGCCCAGACCCTGGCCGCCGGGCTCACCGAGCGGGGCTGGGTGGTCGTCTCCGGCGCGGCTTACGGGATCGATGCCGCCGCCCATCGCGGGGCCATCGCGTCGGGCGGGGCCACGGCCGCGGTGCTCGCCTGCGGGGTGGATGTGGCGTACCCCCGGGGGCACTCCGAGCTGCTCGGCCGGATCGCCGCCCAGGGGCTGGTCATCGGGGAACTGCCGCCGGGCAGCCACCCCACGCCCAGCCGGTTCGTCCTGCGCAACCGCGTCATCGCGGCCCTCACCCGGGGCACGGTCGTGGTGGAAGCCGCCCACCGCAGCGGGTCCCTGGTCACCGCCCGCCGGGCCCGGGAACTGGGCCGGTTCACCATGGGCGTCCCGGGACCCGCCACCAGCCGACTCTCCGCCGGGGTGCACGAACTGCTGCGCGGCGAAGCGGTGCTCGTCACCGACGCCGCCGAGGTCATCGAACTCGTCGGCACCATGGGCGAGCTGGCACCGGCGCGCCGCGGCCCGGTGATCGCCCGGGACCTCCTGGGCCGGGACACCGCCCGGGTCCTCGAAGCCCTCCCGGCGGGCCGCCTCGCGAACCTGGAGGAGGTGGCCCTCGCCGCGGGCACCGGCACCGATGAAGTCATCGGCAGACTGTACGAACTTCACTCTCTGGGGTTCGTCGAACGGCAGGGCGACGGCTGGCAGTTGACCCGACAATCACCTGGAGGAGGCACACGAACCGGTGTCACCCGGCGAGGCGGTCATTGACCTGGGGCGTTCCGGTGAAAGAGTGAAGCCGATGAGAGACGCGGCCTTCCCGGTGGCACCTGCCGGGACCGTGCGCCAGGCGCCGGTCCCGGGTGGCCCGCGCGAGTCCGGGCGCCCTTGCGGCCCTGCGCGATCCCGTACTCTTCGCGCACCGCGACACTTCCGTCACGCTACGCTCCCAAGGAATCCCGCTCCGGCAAAGGCGAAGCATGCCCCAGCACACCTCAGGGTCTGACCGCGCTGCGGTGCCCCCCGCTGCCCGCGGCAGCGTGCGGTCGACCGCGCCCTCGTCCCTGGAGGTGCTGTGGCGCTCGTACAAGGACTCGGGTGACGAGCGGCTGCGGGAGCAGCTGATCCTGCACTACTCGCCGCTGGTGAAGTACGTGGCCGGCCGGGTCAGCGTCGGTCTGCCGCCCAATGTCGAACAGGCCGACTTCGTCTCCTCCGGGGTGTTCGGACTGATCGACGCGATCGAGAAGTTCGACATCGAACGGTCCATCAAGTTCGAGACGTACGCGATCACCCGCATCCGGGGCGCGATGATCGACGAGCTGCGGGCGCTGGACTGGATCCCGCGCTCGGTCCGGCAGAAGGCGCGGGCCGTGGAGCGGGCCTACGCCACGCTGGAGGCCCAGCTGCGCCGCACCCCGACCGAGAGCGAGGTCGCCGGTGAGATGGGGATCGGGGTGGAGGAACTCCACACGGTCTTCAGCCAGTTGTCGCTGGCGAACGTGGTCGCGCTGGAGGAGCTGCTGCACGTCGGCGGGGAGGGCGGCGACCGCCTCTCGCTGATGGACACGCTGGAGGACACCGCCGCGGACAATCCGGTGGCGGTGGCCGAGGACCGCGAACTGCGCAGGCTCCTGGCCCGGGCGATCAACACCTTGCCCGAGCGGGAGAAGACGGTGGTCACCCTCTACTACTACGAGGGCCTCACGCTGGCGGAGATCGGCAACGTGCTGGGCGTCACCGAGAGCCGCGTCAGCCAGATCCACACCAAGTCGGTGCTGCAACTGCGGGCGAAGCTGGCGGATGTCGGGCGCTGACGCGCACCGGCCTTGCGGTACCTCCGTAGAGTGGATGCGTGCCCAGGATTCGAGCGGCCTCCGTGGCCGAGCACCGGTCGATGCAGCGCGGCGCCCTGTTGGACGCCGCGCGTTCCCTGCTGTCCGAAGGCGGGACGGAAGCGCTGACCTTCCCCGCCCTCGCGGAGCGGACCGGGCTCGCCCGGTCCTCCGTGTACGAGTACTTCCGGTCCCGCGCGGCCGTGGTCGAAGAGCTGTGCGCGGTGGACTTCCCCGTGTGGGCGGCCGAGATCGAGGCGGCGATGTCCGAGGCCGAGACGCCGGAGGCCAAGATCGAGGCGTACGTGCGGAGCCAGCTGGGGCTGGTGGGGGACCGCCGGCACCGCGCGGTGGTGGCGATCTCCGCCAGCGAGCTGGACGCCGGGGCGCGCGAGAAGATCCGCGCGGCGCACGGCGGGCTCGTCGCGATGATCGTGGAGGCCTTGGCCGCCCTCGGACAGCAGCAGCCGAAGCTGGCCGCGATGCTGCTCCAGGGAGTGGTCGACGCGGCCGTCCGGCGGATCGAGCTCGGGGCGGCCGAGGACCCGGCCGTGGTCACTGAGGCGGCCGTCGCCATGGCGCTGCGGGGCGTCCGGGGCTGAGGCCCGGGCTCCGACCTGCGGCTCCGACCTGCGGCTCCGACCCGCACCCGCGCCTCAGAGCGGACCGGGGTCCGGCAGCAGGCGCGGCGTCGGGCGGGGGACGAGCGTCAGCGGGTTCAGGTAGACCTCGCCCGCCAGGAGCCCCCAGTGCAGGCACGGGGCCGGACAGTGCGAGCCCTCCGTCAGCACCGCCACCACCTGCCCGGTGCTGACCTGCTCACCCTCCGCGACCAGCGGGCGGACCGGCTCGTACGTCGTGCGCAGCCCGTTCGGGAGCGTGAGCGAGAGCACCCCGCGCCCCGCGACCTGCCCGGCGTGGTGCACGCGGCCCGGGCCGACCGCGCGGAGCTCCGCGCCCACCGGCGCGAACAGGTCCACCCCGCGGTGGCCGGCCGCGTACGGGCCCGGCGGAGGATCCCACCAGCGCGCCACCGACAGCGGCGGGGGCAGCGGGCGGGCCCCGGGCGCGGCGGCCTGGAGCAGGGTCAGCAGCAGGCTGATCAGCAGTGTCGTCATGGCCCTCAGCGTCCCGCGGCCGGGCCGCGGCCGGCGGCCCCTGTGGACAACGCCGGGGGTGTGGACAACGGCGTCACCCGGCATACCGCCGGGTCCCGTACACTTCTTGTGGCGATCCGGGTCACCGGGTCGACTTCGCACGCCCCAGCACCGGCCCGAAAAGGCCTGGTGACAGCGTCTCTCGGTCCCTCAGCGGGGCAGGACGCGGCGGGGCGTCAGGAACCAAACCGAGAAACCAAGGAGATGGCCATGGCCGTCGTAACGATGCGGGAGCTGCTGGAAAGCGGCGTCCACTTCGGTCACCAGACCCGCCGCTGGAACCCGAAGATGAAGCGCTTCATCTTCACGGAGCGCAACGGCATCTACATCATCGACCTGCTGCAGTCGCTGTCGTACATCGACCGCGCCTACGAGTTCGTGAAGGAGACCGTCGCGCACGGTGGCTCCATCATGTTCGTCGGTACCAAGAAGCAGGCCCAGGAGGCCATCGCCGAGCAGGCGACGCGCGTTGGTATGCCGTACGTCAACCAGCGCTGGCTGGGTGGCATGCTCACCAACTTCTCCACCGTCTACAAGCGCCTTCAGCGTCTGAAGGAGCTTGAGGCGATCGACTTCGAGGACGTCGCCGCCTCGGGTCTCACCAAGAAGGAGCTCCTGGTCCTCTCCCGCGAGAAGGCCAAGCTGGAGAAGACCCTCGGTGGTATCCGCGAGATGTCGAAGGTCCCCAGCGCCGTCTGGATCGTCGACACCAAGAAGGAGCACATCGCCGTCGGTGAGGCGCGCAAGCTCCACATCCCGGTCGTCGCGATCCTCGACACCAACTGCGACCCCGACGAGGTCGACTACAAGATCCCGGGCAACGACGACGCGATCCGCTCCGTCACCCTGCTCACCCGCGTGATCGCCGACGCCGTCGCCGAGGGCCTCATCGCCCGCTCCGGCGCTGCGACCGGCGACTCGAAGCCGGGCGAGAAGGCCGCTGCCGAGCCGCTCGCCGAGTGGGAGCGCGACCTGCTCGAGGGCGACAAGAAGGCTGACGACGCCGCCGAGGCCGCTCCGGCCGAGGCCCCGGCCGCCGAGGCCGAGGTCGTCGCCGAGGCTCCGGCCGCCGACGCCGAGCAGGCCTGACCCACTGAGAGCGCCCGGCGTTCACGCGCCGGGCACTCACAGCACGGACGATGACGGCGGGGGCGCCGCGCCACGAGCGCGGCCCCCCGTCGCACCCGTAGATCTACGACTTCGAGAGAGAATCACAGACTCATGGCGAACTACACCGCCGCTGACGTCAAGAAGCTCCGCGAGCTCACCGGCGCCGGCATGCTGGACTGCAAGAACGCGCTGGTCGAGTCCGACGGCGACGTCGACAAGGCCGTCGAGGCGCTCCGTATCAAGGGTCAGAAGGGCGTCGCCAAGCGCGAGGGCCGTTCTGCCGAGAACGGTGCCGTCGTCTCCCTGATCGCCGACGACAACACCTCCGGTGTCATCGTCGAGCTGAAGTGCGAGACGGACTTCGTCGCCAAGGGCGAGAAGTTCCTGGCCGTCGCCAACCAGCTGGCCGCGCACGTCGCCGCCACCTCCCCGGCCGACCTCGAGGCGCTGCTGGCGTCCGAGATCGAGCCCGGCAAGACCGTCACCGCTTTCGTCGACGAGGCCAACGCCAACCTCGGCGAGAAGATCGTCCTGGACCGCTTCGCGCAGTTCACCGGCGGTTACGTCGCGGCGTACATGCACCGCACCATGCCCGACCTGCCGTTCCAGATCGGCGTCCTGGTCGAGCTCGACAAGGAGAACGCCGAGGTCGCCCGCGGCATCGCGCAGCACATCGCCGCGTTCTCCCCGCGCTGGCTCTCCAAGGAAGACGTCCCGGCCGACGTCGTCGAGTCCGAGCGCCGCGTAGCCGAAGAGGTCACCCGCGCCGAGGGCAAGCCCGAGGCCGCGCTCCCGAAGATCGTCGAGGGTCGCGTCAACGGCTTCTTCAAGGACAACACGCTCCTTGGCCAGGCGTACGCCCTGGACGCCAAGAAGTCCGTCCAGAAGGTCCTGGACGAGGCCGGCGTCACCCTGGTGCGCTTCTCGCGCATCAAGGTCGGCATCTGAGTCCGTCCGTACGCGACGGACACCGGACCCCGGTAGGGTCTGAGGCAGTCGTCCGCGCTCGCGCGAGGCGACCGCAGATCTGACGAGGAGGCCATTGCCGTAGAGGGAACCGCAAGGACCCACCGGCAATGGCCTTCTTCGTATGTGCACGAGGAGATCTCCATGAATCAGGGCGTGGACCCCCACACCGCTTCCGACGACAAGAGCGACCAGGACAAGAAGGGCCGCCGCTTCATGCTGAAGCTGTCGGGCGAGGCCTTCTCCGGTGGCGGAGGACTCGGCGTCGACCCCGACGTCGTCCACGCCATCGCGCGTGAGATCGCCGCGGTGGTCCGCGACGGCGCGGAGATCGCCGTCGTGATCGGCGGCGGCAACTTCTTCCGCGGCGCCGAGCTCCAGCAGCGCGGCATGGACCGGGCCCGGTCCGACTACATGGGCATGCTCGGCACGGTCATGAACTGCCTCGCCCTCCAGGACTTCCTGGAGAAGGAAGGCATCGACTCGCGCGTCCAGACGGCCATCACCATGGGCCAGGTCGCGGAGCCGTACATCCCGCTGCGCGCCGTGCGCCACCTGGAGAAGGGCCGCGTCGTGATCTTCGGCGCGGGCATGGGCATGCCCTACTTCTCCACCGACACCACGGCCGCCCAGCGCGCCCTGGAAATCGACGCCGAGGCCCTGCTCATGGGCAAGAACGGGGTCGACGGGGTCTACGACTCCGACCCGAAGAAGAACCCGGAAGCGGTGAAGTTCGACGCCCTGGAGTACGGCGAGGTGCTTTCCCGCGACCTCAAGGTCGCCGACGCCACCGCCATCACCCTGTGCCGCGACAACAAGCTGCCGATCCTGGTCTTCGAGCTGCTCGCCGAGGGCAATATCGCCCGCGCCGTCAAGGGTGAGAAGATCGGCACGCTCGTGAGCGACCAGGGCACCCGGGCCTGAGCCCGTCGCTGCCGGGCCGCGGCCTGCAGGGCCGAGCCCGTACCGCCCGCCTGAACCATCCGTATCTGACATGCAGGAGCACGTGGTGACCGAAGAGATCCTCCTCGAGGCCGAGGAGAAGATGGAAAAGGCCGTCGTCGTCGCCAAGGAAGACTTCGCCGCGATTCGCACCGGCCGTGCGCACCCGGCGATGTTCAACAAGATCGTGGCGGAGTACTACGGCGCCATCACGCCCATCAACCAGCTCGCCTCGTTCTCGGTGCCCGAGCCGCGCATGGCCGTCGTGACCCCGTTCGACAAGAGCGCCCTGCGCAACATCGAGCAGGCCATCCGCGACTCCGACCTGGGCGTCAACCCCAGCAACGACGGCAGCATCATCCGGGTGACCTTCCCCGAGCTGACGCAGGAGCGCCGCAAGGAGTACGTCAAGGTCGCGCGCACCAAGGCCGAGGACTCCAAGGTCTCGATCCGCGCCGTCCGCCGCAAGGCCAAGGACGCCCTCGACAAGCTCGTCAAGGACAAGGAAGCCGGCGAGGACGAGGTGCGCCGCGCCGAGAAGGAGCTCGACGACACCACCGCGAAGTACGTCGCGCAGGTGGACGAGCTCCTCAAGCACAAGGAAGCCGAGCTCCTCGAGGTCTGATGAACGACTCTCCCTGGGCCACGGAGCCGGTTCCGGCGGGTCCCGCATACGATGCGCTGGTGGGCCCGCAGACTCGGCCCATGCCCATCGTGCCCGATGCCGCCGGCCGTGACTTCGACGACCGGGAAGCACGCGATCGGGGGGCCGCCGCTGACGGCGGCCCCCCGTTCCGCGCCGAGACGCCGCCGCAGGAGCCCATGCCCAGCCCCCCGCCCCCGCCTTCGCAGGCACCGCAGGACGCCTCGCCCCCGCCGCAGAAGAAGCGCGCCGGGCGGGACCTGCGTGCCGCCATAGGGGTCGGTGTCGGCCTGGGCGCAGTGATCTTCGCTTCGCTGTTCATCGTCAAGGCGGTCTTCGTCGGCGTCATCGTCGTCGCGGTCGTCGTGGGCCTGTGGGAGCTGACCTCCCGGCTCCAGGAGAAGAAGGGCGTCAAGGCGCCGCTGGTACCGCTCGCGGTCGGCGGCGCGGCGATGGTCATCGCCGGCTACGTCCGGGGGGCCGAGGGCGCCTGGGTTGCCATGGCCCTGACCGCGCTGGCGGTCCTGGTCTGGCGGATGACCGAACCGCCCGAGGACTACCTCAAGGACGTCACGGCGGGTGTCTTCGCGGCGTTCTACGTGCCCTTCCTGGCCACGTTCGTCGCGATGCTGCTCACCGCCGACGACGGGCCGCAGCGCGTCGTCACCTTCCTGGTCCTGACCGTGGTCAGCGACACCGGGGCGTACGCGGTGGGCTGGCGCTTCGGCAAGACGAAGCTCGCTCCGCGCATCAGCCCCGGCAAGACCCGCGAGGGCCTGTTCGGTGCGGTGGCCTTCGCCATGGTCGCCGGCGCGCTGTGCATGGAGTTCCTGATCGACGGCGGCTCCTGGTGGCAGGGCCTGCTGCTGGGCCTCGCGGTCGCGGTCAGCGCCACGCTGGGAGACCTCGGCGAGTCGATGATCAAGCGGGACCTGGGCATCAAGGACATGGGCACGCTGCTGCCGGGCCACGGCGGGATCATGGACCGGCTCGACTCGCTGCTGCCGACCGCACCGGTGGTGTGGCTGCTGCTGGCGGCGTTCGTCGGCACCGGCTGACCTGCGGAAAGGCGTCCGTACAGGTCGGGCGGTTACTCTTGAGAGGCGCGCTGCTTCTGCGGCGCGCCTTTCGTCTTACAAGGAGTACCTGCCATGGCCCGCCCTGTTCCGGGAGAGCTCACCTTCGTCGCACCGCGCGGAGCCAAGAAGCCGCCCCGGCACCTCGCCGACCTCACTCCCGAGGAGCGCCGCGAGGCGGTCGCCGCGATCGGTGAGAAGCCGTTCCGGGCCAAGCAGCTTTCGCAGCACTACTTCGCCCGGTACGCGCACGACCCGGCCGAGTGGACCGACATCCCGGCGGGCTCCCGCGAGAAGCTCCAGCAGGAGCTGCTGCCGGACCTGATGTCGGTCATCCGGCACATCTCGTGCGACGACGACACCACCCGCAAGACCCTGTGGAAGCTGCACGACGGCACGCTCGTCGAGTCCGTGCTGATGCGCTACCCCGACCGGGTGACCATGTGCATCTCCTCGCAGGCCGGCTGCGGCATGAACTGCCCGTTCTGCGCCACCGGCCAGGCGGGCCTCGACCGCAACCTCTCCACCGCCGAGATCGTGCACCAGATCGTCGACGGCATGCGCGCCCTGCGCGACGGCGAGGTCCCGGGCGGACCGGCCCGGCTGTCGAACATCGTCTTCATGGGCATGGGCGAGCCGCTCGCCAACTACAACCGCGTCGTCGGTGCCATCCGGCGCCTCACCGACCCGGAGCCCGACGGCCTGGGCCTGTCCCAGCGAGGCATCACCGTCTCCACCGTCGGCCTGGTCCCGGCCATGCTGCGCTTCGCCGACGAGGGCTTCAAGTGCCGCCTCGCCGTCTCGCTGCACGCGCCGGACGACGAGCTGCGCGACACGCTGGTCCCCGTGAACACCCGCTGGAACGTCCGCGAGGTGCTCGGCGCGGCCTGGGAGTACGCGGAGAAGTCCGGCCGCCGGATCTCCATCGAGTACGCCCTGATCCGCGACATCAACGACCAGGCCTGGCGGGGCGACCTGCTCGGCAAGCTGCTCAAGGGCAAGCGCGTACACGTCAACCTGATCCCGCTGAACCCGACCCCGGGCTCGAAGTGGACCGCTTCGCGGCCCGAGGACGAGAAGGCGTTCGTCGAGGCCATCGCCCGCCACGGCGTGCCGGTGACCGTACGCGACACCCGCGGCCAGGAGATCGACGGCGCGTGCGGACAGCTCGCCGCCTCCGAGCGCTAGGTTTCGGTCAACAGCGCTCGTATTCGGCCACGGGGTACCCTGTGGCCGAACCAATTTCATATTCCGACAGGGGAGCGCCACAGCGCTGAGAGTGCGGTATCCGTCATCCGCAGACCCTCTGAACCTCGCCCCGGTCATTCGGGGTAGGAAGTTCGGTCACCACTCAAGCTGTTGCGCCCTGCCCGGCGTCCGCTCCGAGAGAGCGCCGGGCGGGGCCGCGTCTTCTCCTGGTCATCCCAGGAGGAATCACCAGTGAGCACCACCAAGAAGATCGCGGGTGCCGCGCTCGCGGCCGCGCTGGGCGTCACCACGCTCAGCGCCTGCGGCGGCGGCGACGCCAAGGACAAGTCCGCGGGCGCGAGCGACGCCCCCAAGTCCAAGACGGTCACCCTCGTCTCCCACGACTCCTTCAACGTGACCGACACGGTCCTCAAGGAGTTCGAGCAGCAGAGCGGCTACACCGTCAAGGTGCTGAAGTCCGGGGACGCGGGCGCGGCGCTGAACCAGGAGATCCTCACCAAGGGCTCCCCGCGCGGCGACGTCTTCTTCGGTGTCGACAACACGCTCCTCTCGCGCGCCCTCGACAACGGCATCTTCACGCCGTACGAGGCCAAGGGCCTGGGCGAGGTCAAGGCGGAGTACGTGCTCGACAAGGAGCACCGGGTCACCCCGATCGACTCCGGCGACATCTGCGTCAACTACGACAAGGCCTACTTCGCCGAGAAGAAGATCGCCCCGCCGCAGACGCTGGACGACCTGATCAAGCCGGAGTACAAGAACCTGCTGGTCACCGAGAACGCCGCCACCTCCTCGCCCGGCCTCGGCTTCCTCCTCGCCTCCGTCGGCAAGTACGGCGACGACGGCTGGAAGGACTACTGGAGCAAGCTCAAGGCCAACGGCGTCGAGGTCGTCGACGGCTGGGAGCAGGCCTACAACGAGCGCTTCTCCGGTTCCGCGGGCGGCAAGAAGGCCAAGGGAGACCGGCCGCTGGTCGTCTCGTACGCCTCCAGCCCGCCGGTCGAGGTGCTCTACGGCGAGCCGCAGCCGGCCGAGGCCCCCACGGGCGTCGCCACCGGCACCTGCTTCCGCCAGGTCGAGTTCGCGGGTCTGCTCAAGGGAGCCAAGAACGAGGAGGGCGGCAAGGCGCTCCTCGACTTCCTGATCGGCAAGAAGTTCCAGGAGGACATGCCGCTGCAGATGTTCGTGAACCCGGTGGTCAAGGACGCGAAGCTGCCGGAGCTGTTCACGAAGCACGGAGTGGTGATCGAGAAGCCGGAGACGGTCGCGCCGGACAGCATCGCCAAGAACCGTGAGCAGTGGGTCAAGGCATGGTCCTCGCTCGTCGTGAAGTAGTACGGGAGAGCCCGAAGGAGAGCGTCCGGGCCACGGCCGTCAGGCTGGGCCTGATGGCCGTCCCGCTCGCCTTCTTCGGGCTGTTCTTCGCGTATCCCGTCGCCGCGATCGTCGGGCGCGGGCTCAGGACCGACACCGGCTGGCAGTTCGGCCGGATCGGAGAGGTGCTGGCCCGGCCCGACATCGCCGACGTGCTCTGGTTCACCACCTGGCAGGCGCTCGCGTCCACCGCGCTCACGCTCCTGATCGCGCTCCCCGGCGCGTACGTCTTCGCGCGCTTCGAGTTCCCCGGCAAGCAGTTGCTGCGGGCGCTGGTGACCGTGCCGTTCGTGCTGCCGACCGTGGTGGTCGGCACCGCCTTCCTGGCGCTCGTCGGGCGGAACGGTCTGCTGGACGAGCTGTGGGGGATCCGGCTGGACACCACCGTCTGGGCGATCCTGCTCGCGCACGTCTTCTTCAACTACGCCGTGGTCGTACGCACCGTCGGCGGGCTCTGGGCGCAGCTCGACCCGCGTCAGGAGGAGGCCGCCCGGGTGCTGGGGGCCGGGCGGTTCGCGGCCTGGCGGCGGGTGACGCTGCCCGCGCTGGCCCCGGCGGTGGCGGCCGCCTCTCTGATGGTCTTCCTGTTCACCTTCACCTCCTTCGGGGTCGTGCAGATCCTCGGCGGGCCCTCGTACTCCACCCTGGAGGTGGAGGTCTACCGGCAGACCGCGCAGCTCCTGGACCTGCCGACGGCGGCGGTCCTGACGATGGTTCAGTTCGCGGCGGTCGGCGCCATCCTCGGGGTGCACGCCTGGACCGTGCGCAAGCGGGAGACCGCGCTGCGCCTCGTGGACCCGGGTCGCACGACGCACCGGCCGCGCGGGCTCGCGCAGCGCGGGCTGCTGGGCGCGGTGCTGCTGACGGTGGCGCTGCTGATCGTGCTGCCGCTGGGCGTGCTGGTGGAACGGTCCTTCGACGCGCCCGGCGGGTACGGGTTCGGTTTCTACCGGGCGCTCCAGGAGGTGGGTGCGGGCGGCGGAACGTTCCTGGTGCCGCCGCTGGAGGCGATCTGGAACTCCCTGCAGTACGCGCTCGCCGCCACCGCCATCGCCCTGGTGATCGGGGGGCTCGCGGCCGCGGCGCTGACCCGGCGCGGGGGCCGGTTCGTGCGCGGGTTCGATGCGCTGCTGATGCTGCCGCTGGGGGTGTCGGCGGTGACGGTGGGCTTCGGCTTCCTGATCACCCTGGACGAGCCGCCGCTGGACCTGCGGACCTCGTGGATCCTGGTGCCGCTGGCCCAGGCGCTGGTGGGGGTGCCGTTCGTCGTACGGACCATGCTCCCGGTGCTGCGGGCCGTGGACGGGCGGCTGCGGGAGGCCGCCGCCGTGCTCGGCGCGTCCCCGCTGCGGGCGTGGCGGGAGGTGGACCTGCCGCTGGTGCGGCGGGCGCTGCTGATCGCCGCCGGGTTCGCCTTCGCGGTGTCGCTGGGCGAGTTCGGGGCGACCGTCTTCATCGCCCGGCCGGACCACCCGACGCTGCCCGTGGCCGTGGCGCGGCTGCTGGGGCGGGCGGGGGAGATGAACTACGGGCAGGCGATGGCCCTGAGCACGATTCTGATGCTGGTGTGCGCGGTGTCCCTGCTGGTGCTGGAGCGACTGCGACCCGACAAGACCTCGGGAGAGTTCTGATGACGCTGCTCCGGCTGGAAGGGGTGTCGGTCCGCTTCGGCGAGCGCGCCGTCGTGGACTCCGTCGACCTGGAGGTCGCCGAGCACGAGATCGTGTGCGTGCTGGGCCCGAGCGGCAGCGGGAAGTCGACGCTGCTGCGGGTCGTCGCCGGGCTCCAGCAGGTGTCCGGGGGCCGCGTCCTGCTCGGAGGGGCCGACCAGGCCGGCGTACCGGTGCACCGGCGCGGAGTCGGCCTGATGTTCCAGGACCACCAGTTGTTCCCGCACCGGGACGTGGGCGGGAACGTCGCCTTCGGCCTGCGGATGCGGGGTTCCTCGAAGGGGGCGTACGAGGCCCAGGTCGCGGAGCTGCTGGAGCTGGTCGGGCTCCCCGGAGCCCGGGGCAGGGCCGTGGCCTCGCTGTCCGGGGGAGAGCAGCAGCGGGTGGCGCTGGCGCGGGCGCTGGCCCCGTCGCCGCGGCTGCTGATGCTGGACGAGCCGCTGGGACAGCTGGACCGCGGGCTGCGGGAGCGGCTGGTCGTGGAGCTCCAGGGGCTGTTCTCCCGGCTGGGGACCACCGTGCTGGCCGTCACGCACGACCAGGGGGAGGCCTTCGCACTGGCCGACCGGGTGATCGTGATGCGGGACGGGCGGATCGCGCAGGCCGGGACCCCGCTGGAGGTGTGGCAGCGGCCGGCCTCCGAGTTCGTGGCCCGGTTCCTGGGCTTCGAGAACGTGGTCCCGGCCGTGGTGTCCGGCGGCGCCGCGGCCACCGCGTGGGGCAAGGTCCCCGTGCCGCCCGGGTCCCCGGAGGGGGAGCAGCGGCTGCTGATCCGGCCCGCCGGGGTCGTCCTGGGGCCGGAGGGCCTCGCGTGCGTGGTGGAGTCCCGTACCTTCCGCGGCACGCACGTCGCGCTGCTGCTGCGCCCGGAGGCGGGTCCCGTGCTGGAGGCCGAGTGCGGCCTGGCGGGGGCGCCGTCGGTGGGCGACCGCGTCGCGGTGACCTTCACCCCGTCCGAGGTGGTCGTGCTCCCGGCCGCGAACTAGTCGAGGATGCGGTCGCAGGCGATCGGCAGGTGGCGCGGGCCGCGCAGGACCGCGTTCTGCCGGTAGGGGGGCGGGTCCTCCAGGAGCCGGGGGTTGTCCAGCCGGCGGGCGAGCTCGCTCAGCGCCAGCTGGGCCTCCAGCCGCGCCAGCGGCGCCCCGAAGCAGCTGTGGATGCCGCTGCCGAGTCCGAGGTGCTGGATGTCCTTGCGGTCCGGGTCGAAGCGGTCCGGGTCCTCGAACCGCTTCGGGTCGCGGTTGCCGGAGGCCAGGATCAGCCACAGGGACGCGCCCTTGGGGATGGAGACCCCGGCGACCTCGATGTCGGCCAGCGTGCTGCGCTGGGGCAGGAGCTGGACCGGAGGCTCGTAGCGGAGCAGCTCCTCGACCATGGGGACGGCCAGGCCCGTGTCCTCGCGCAGCCGCTGGAGCACGTCCGGGTGGCGCAGCAGGGTCAGCATCCCGTTGGTGATGAGGTTGACCGTGGTCTCGTGGCCCGCGATCAGCAGGAGCGCGGAGGTGCTGAGCACCTCCATCGTCGTCATCGCGCCGTCCGGTCCGTCCGCCGTCGCCAGATGGGACAGCATGTCGTCACCGGGGCTCTTGCGGCGCTCCTCGATCAGCCCGGCCAGGTACATGCCGAGCTCCATCCGCACATCGGTGGAACCCTTGTGGCGCTGCGAGGGGTCGGCGTCCGGGTCGGGGTCCAGGCTCGCGGCGAGGGCGTCCGCCCACACGTGGAAACGCGGCTCGTCCTCGGGCGGCACGCCCAGCAGCCGGCAGATCACCGAGACGGGGAACGGGTAGGAGAACTGGTCGACCAGGTCGATCCGGTCCAGACCGTCCGCGGAGGCGATGCCGTCGATCAGCCCGGAGACGAT
This sequence comes from Streptomyces sp. NPDC051183, assembly GCF_040682455.1. Lineage (NCBI taxonomy): Bacteria > Bacillati > Actinomycetota > Actinomycetes > Kitasatosporales > Streptomycetaceae > Streptomyces > Streptomyces sp. NPDC051183. The sequence goes on along the minus strand of NZ_JBFBBA010000005.1, from coordinate 91,962 downwards.
GCCCCCGAGCTCGCCGCGCATGTCGTGGACCCGGTGCGGGGTGTGCGGCGGGCCGAACGGGCGGTTCGTCATCCGGCGCAGCCGGTCGTGCTCCGGGGGGTCGAGGTTCAGGAAGGCGGGCGGCAGCGCCGTGTCCTCCTCCTCGGCCTGGGCCAGCGGGTCGGCCGCCGTCGGCGTCAGATTGCGGCGGTCGGAGCTGATCCGCGGGTCGTGGAGGAGGCTCTGGATCTCGTAGTAGGTGCTGACGACGTACGGTCCGTCGCCCTCGTGGGACACCGGCGTCTTGCGGAGCTCCTCGTACAGCGGATACGGATCGGCACGGTTCGCGTAGTCGATGATCTCCCGCAGGATGGCTTGTGTCATGACAGGTCCTCGATCAGTGGTGCGCGGGGGTGAACGTCATCCGCCGGTCGGCCGGCGAGTAGCCGCTGAGGGTGATCGTCGGGCCGTGCGTGGGCACTGACGGGTCGGGGAAGTCCGCCGGCATCGGCTTGTGGCCCTCCGGCCTGCGGTCCACGGTGGCGAACGGCGGCGGGAACGGCGCGGTGGTCTCGATCAGGTGCTGGTAGAACGGCAGCCAGCGCGAATGGTCGAAGGTGACCGCGCCGATGACCCGCCCCTGGTACCCGTACACGCCGGTGAACCTGCGCTCGTCGCGCGAGCCCTGTGCGATGAGGATCTCCGTCCCCATCGAGGGCACCCCGACGGACTTGATGTTCACGCCGAACTGGGACGACCAGAAGGCCGGGACCCACACGTGGGGGCGGCGGTCCATGCCCTCGCTGAGCATGTTGTGCGCCGCCGTCTCGGCCTGGGCGACGGCATTGCCCCAGTGCTCCAGGGACAGGAACTGGTACCCGAAGAGCGCGTGCGGGGAACGTGCCACGTCACCCGCCACGTAGATGTCGTCGGTGACGATGCCCCAGATGTCGAAGGCCCGGCAGCCCGCGTCGCAGGCGATGCCGCGCGGACCCGCACCCAGACCGGACCCGGAGAGCCACTCGGTGTTGCGCTGCGCGCCGAGCGAGACGACCACCACGTCGGCCTCGACGGTGGCGCCGTCGGACAGGTGCGCGGCGCGGAACCGCCCGGAGGGATCGCCCTCCAGCCCGGTCACCATGACACCGGTGCGCAAGTCCACTCCGGCCTCGCGGTGCATTCCGGCCGCGACCTCCCCGATGACCCCGCCGAGCGCGCCGACCAGGGGCGCGTCGCCCCGTTCGGCGACGGTGACGGGCAGATCGCGCTCACGGCAGGCGGACGCGATCTCCGATCCGGTGAATCCGGCCCCGATGACGAGCACCCGGCGCGGGCCGGCGGCGAGACTGCGTGCCAGAGCGGCGCCGTCGTCCCGGGTGCGCAGGACGAAGACGCCGTCCAGCGCGCCCTCCTCCTCGTTCGGCCACGGCCGGGCCCGCACTCCGGTGGCGATCAGCAGCCGGTCGTACTCCACCGCGTCACCGTCGGCGAGGAGCACCCGTCGGCCCGCCATGTCCAGGCCGGTGGCGGGGACGCCGAGGCGCCACTTGGCGTCGATGTCCCGGCGGCGCGGGAGCGCGGTACGGTCCGCGGTCGCCTTTCCCAGCAGGACCTGCTTGGACAGCGGGGGCCGGTCGTACGGCTCGTAGGGTTCGTCGCCGATCATCGTCAGCGAACCGGCGAAGCCCTCCTCGCGCATGGTCTCCGCCGCCCGCAGTCCGGCCAGCGAGGCGCCGACGACGACGATGCGGCCCTCACGCTTGAGGCGCTCCAGGGCGCCGTCACCGCTCACCGCGCACCTCCGCGGTGAGTGCGGGTTCGTCCGCCGCGTCGTATTCGACGAGGATCGCCCCGACCGGGCAGGCGGCGACGGCACGTGCGACGTGCTCACGCTGTTCCTCGTCGGTCTCCGGGTTGTAGAGCAGCCCTTCGTCCCCGTGCATGGCGAAGACGCCGGGAGCGAGGAACGCGCACTGTGCGTATCCCTGGCAGCGATTGAGGTCCACGACAAGCCTCATGAGGGATCAGCCTTTCGGTGGCCGGAATGCTCCCCGTGCCCCGAGTCCCCGTGCCCCGAGCCCCCCGCCCCGTCCCGTCCCCTCCCCATCACCAGCATGCGCGCGGGTGCGGCGCGGCGCACGGCGGGCCGCTACCGCAGGGTCGCCCGCAGGATGTGCAGGCCCACGACCAGCGCCCAGGCCGGCAGGATCAGCTCGGACCAGGGGACCCCGGAACCCACGACGACCAGGACCAGCCCGGTCAGATAGCCCAGCAGGGCGAGCGGGCGCGGGAAGATCCCCAGGCGGCGCCCGATGGAGGAGGTCGCGAAGACGAACACGGCGGCCATCCGCATCGCGTACGTCGTCAGGACCGTGTACGCGTAGTGGCGCCCGAAGCCGGCGTCCGCGCCGTCCTGGAGCACGGTGCCCGCCGCGGCGGCCGCGACGAACAGGGTGGCGACGAACACGAAGCCGCTGCCGAGGAAGACGGTGGAGACGAACCGGTCCTCGGCCTCGCCCGCGTGCGCGCGCAGCGCGCCCATGAACCAGAGGAAGGAGATCCCGGCGAAGGGCACGATCTCCAGGGCGAGGCGCACCGCCCAGCGATTCCCGGGGTCGACCACCGCGTCGGCGCCGTCACCCGACGGGATGGCGATCCGCATCAGGACGATCGCCGCCGCCAGCAGCACCGCGAAGACGATCCCGGCCGTCCCGGCGGCCCGGGGGGTGCGCAGCCGCGCACTCGTGGGCTCCATGCACCCTCGCTCTCTCCCCCGCCCCCGTCCAGCTAGCGGCAGCCGCCGCGCGGACGCCATCGGGGGCGGGCCGAGAGAGTGAGGAAGAGCCTCCACCGGACCGGGCGGTGCTACGGAACCGGGACCGGCTCCGGGGCCGCCTCGGCCTCCGCTTCGGCGCCGTCGTGGTTGCCGTACCAGGCCACCGCCACCGCGCCGGTCACCGCCAGGACGAAGCCGAGCACCGCCAGCCAGGCCAGGCCCGGTCGGGAGGCATCGCCCAGCCAGAGCACGCCGATGGCGCCGGGCAGCACCGTCTCGCCCACCACCAGCGCTGCCGTCGCGCCGTTCACCGAGCCGATCTGCAGGGCCACCGTGTGCAGGTACATGCCGCCGAAGCCCGCCACCAGGATCGCGTAGAGCGCCGGGTCGGACAGCAGCGAGGCCAGGTCGAAGGGGTCCACGCCGTTCAGGATGCGCACGCCCACACCGAGCGCGCCGAAGGCCAGACCCGACAGCAGGCCCGCGAGAATCGCCGCCCGGCCGCCGAGGAACCGTACGGCCACGGTGCCGCCGACGATGATCAGGAGCGTCACGGCGAGCAGCCACCAGTGGGTGGACATCGGGGCGTGGTGGCCGCCCTCGTGGCCGGCCGCCGTCGCCAGCAGCACGAGCGCCGTGCAGACGACCCCGATCGAGGCCCACTCCTTCCGGGTCAGCCGGATGCCCAGCATCTTCACGCTGAGCACCGCGGTGATCACCAGGTTGGCGCTGATCACGGTCTGGGAGAGGAACAGCGGCAGCAGCCGGGCGGCGAGGGCGCCGAGGCCGAAGCCCACGAAGTCCAGGATCGTGCCGACGATGAACTCCCACGTCATCGCGGCCTTCGCGGTCGACGACAGGTTCGGCCCGCCGTGCGCGGTCACTCCGGCCGCGGCCGGGGACATACGGGCCGCCCGGCGCGAGCCGACGGCTTGCAGGACGGATCCCGTGCCGTAGCAGATGGACGCCGCGATTGCGGTCAGCAGGCCTATGAGCACCAAAGGCTCCGTTCACTTCTGGCAGGTCTTGTGTACCTATGCCAGACGTGAGAACGGGGCCGGAAGTTGCCTCCCGGACTCAGGTCATTGAGGCGAGTACCGCAGGAACCTCGTCGACCGAGTCGACCAGCGCGATCCGGGACGCGAGCGGACGGCCCGCCGCCAGCGCCTGGAGCAGCGGCCAGGCCGGGAGCCGCTCCGTCCAGTGGGCGCGGCCGACCAGGATCATCGGCGTCGGCTCGCCCCGGGACTCGTAGTAGTTCGGCGTCGCGTTGTCGAAGATCTCCTGCACCGTGCCCGCCGCGCCCGGCAGGAAGACCACGCCCGCGTTGGACCGGGCGAGCAGCCCGTCCTCGCGGGTGGCGTTCGCGAAGTACTTGGCGATGTGGCCCGCGAAGGCGTTCGGCGGCTCGTGCCCGTAGAACCAGGTCGGGATGCCCACCGAGTTGCCGCCGCCGGGCCACCGGCCGCGTACGGCGAAGGCCGCCTGTGCCCAGTCGGAGACCGAGGGGGCGAAGGACGGGGCCTTCGCCAGCATGTCCAGCGCCTCCGCGAGGGCCTCGTCCGGGGACGGGGCCAGATAGGCGCCCAGGTTGGCCGCCTCCATCGCGCCCGGTCCGCCGCCGGTGGCCACCGTCAGCCCGGAGCGGCTCAGCGCCCGGCCCAGTTCCGCCGCGCCCCGGTAGTCCGTACCGCCGCGGGCCATCGCGTGGCCGCCCATCACGCCGACGACGCGGGCGCCCACGAGGTGCTCGTCGAGTGCGTCGGAGATGGCGTCGTCGTGGATGGAGCGGAGCATCGAGGAGAAGATGTCGCCGTCGGCCTTGGTCTCCTGGAACCAGGCGTAGGCCAGGGCGTCCGGGGTGGTCTCGTAGCCCTCCGCCAGCCCGGCGAACAGCTCGTCCGCCGTGTACAGCAGACCGCGGTACGGGTCGAACGGCAGGTCGGGAACCGGCGGGAAGACCAGCGCGCCGTCCGCGCGGACCTTGACCGAGGCGTCGGGCTCCATGGCGCAGCCGAGGAACACGGCCGAGGAGGTGTCCGCCGACAGCAGCGCGAAGGTGCGCTGCAGCAGGTTGACCGACTGGATCCGGTATCCGCTGAGCGAGCCGCGGGCCACCACCCGGTCGAATTCGGCGAGCGTCTCGATCTCGGTGTCGATGTATCCGTTGACCATTCGGCCCACCCTAAGGGCTGCCTGCCTCAGCGGGTCAATGCCAGCGACGTCAGCTGTGCCACACACCAGCTGAGCGGTACGCACACGGCCACCAGCGCGGTCGCCCGCAGGGTCGCGGCGGTACGCAGCACCGCGCCCGGGGCGCCGAGGCCGGCGAGGGCCTCGCGGGCGGCGGCGCGGGCCTGGTGCACCTCCACCGCCGAGGTGAGCAGCGTCGCGGCCGCGCACAGGGCGACCAGCGCGACGGCCGGCCCGGTCAGCGGGCCGAGCGGGACGTCGAGCCCGCCCCGGTCGCGCAGGGCCAGGGAGGTGAGGGCGCCCGCGCCGACGGCGCACAGCACCCCGAGGGGCGGGCCCAGCCGGGGCGCCTCCTCCTGCAGGGTCCGCCCGGCGAGCAGCCGGAGCGCGCCCGGGCGGACGGCCTGCACCAGCGCCCCGCACGCGTAGGCCACGCCCGGCCCGGCGAGGGCGAGCCCGAGGGCGGTCAGCGCCCAGCCGGTGACGGCGCCGGCGCCGCCGCGGCCGGCGTAGGCCTCCACGGCCAGCCCGCTGGCGGTGAGGGCGATGCCCCAGGGCAGCCCGGTCTGCGGGGCGGTCGGCGGGTGCGGCCGCAGCGCGAGGGCGGTGGCGGCCGAAGCGGCCAGGGGGAGCAGGGACAGCAGGGTGAGGGCGGCCGCCACGGGCAGCGGCCGGTCGGCGTGGAGCAGTTCGGCCCCCGCCCCGTCGAAGGGCAGCCCGGCGACGTCCCCGCGCAGGTGGAGGAAGGCGGCCAGGGCGACGGCGCTGCCCAGGGTGCAGGCGACGGCGGTGGAGATCGCCGCGACCAGGGTGATCCGAACGGGTCCCAGCCCGGCCGCGTCCAGCCCTTCCCGGGGCCGGGTGGCCGGGTCGGTACGGGCCACGGCGACGGCGAACTGCACGGTGACGGCGAGCGGGACCAGGGCCCACAGCAGCCGGGGGAACGATCCGGCAGGCCGGGCTACGGCCTGCGCGAGCACGTACAGCAGCAGGAACCCGGTACCGGCCGAGGCGGCGGCCACCAGCAGCCGGCGCAGCTGGACGAGCGGCCGGGAGCCGCGGGCTAGGCGGAGAGCGAGCACGCGGCCTGGTCCTCCGGGGTCTGCGGGGAGGCGGCGGCCGCCGCTCCGGCCGGCCGGCCGTCGAGCAGGGCGACCCGCCGGTCGGCGACGGCCGCGGTCTCCTCGTCGTGGGTGGCCAGCAGGACGGTGATGTCGTGCGAGCGGGCCGCGGTGGTCAGCGTACGGAGCAGCAGGGCGCGCTCGGCGCGGTGCAGCGGGGCCGTCGGCTCGTCGGCGAAGATCACGGCCGGCCGGTTGACGAGGGCGCGGGCCAGGGCGACGCGCTGCGACTCGGCCCGGTTGAGGGCGCCGGGGCGCTTGCGGGCGAAGCCGCCGATGTCGAGGCGCTCCAGCCATTCGCAGGCGGCGTCCTTGGCGGTGCGGTGCGGGGCGCCGGCGATCAGGAGCGGAAGGGCCGCGTTCTCCCAGACCCGCAGTTCGGGCAGGAGCTGGGGCGTGGGGCCGATCCAGCCGAAGCGGTCGCGGCGCAGCCGCTCGCGGGCCAGGGCTCCCATGGTGTGCACGGGCACGCTGTTGAACCAGACCTCGCCCTGTTCGGGCGCCAGCTGTCCGGAAAGGCAGCGCAGCAGCGTGGTCTTGCCGCTGCCGCGCGGGCCGGTGACGGCGAGGATCTCGCCCTCGCGGACACCGAGCGAGACCCCGATGAGGCCGGGCGAACCGCTGTGGGAGTAGTGAAGGGACCGTGCCCAGAGGACGTCGTTGTCTGGCGGGGCGCTGTCCGGGGGAGCCACCATGGCGTACACCTCCGTCCGGGGGAACGAAGCGGAGCCTGCTTGGTCACTGGCGCCGCAAGGAGATGTAAAGAGATGAACGTCTTGGATGGTGACAGCACACGGCCCGGACCCCCTCGTTCTCACTCGAACGGGCGATCCGGGCCGTGTGGTCGGACTATTTACAGCTTGGTCCACGCCTCGGTGAGCACCGAGCGCAGGATGCCTTCGATCTCGTCGAAGGTGCCCTGGTCGGCGGTCAGCGGCGGGGCCAGCTGGATGACCGGGTCGCCGCGGTCGTCGGCCCGGCAGTACAGGCCGTTCTCGAAGAGCGCCTTGGAGAGGAAGCCGTAGAGCACGCGCTCGGTCTCCTCGTCCGAGAAGGACTCCTTGGTGACCTTGTCCTTGACGAGCTCGATGCCGTAGAAGTAGCCGTTGCCGCGGACGTCGCCGACGATCGGCAGGTCGTGCAGCTTCTTCAGCGTCGAGAAGAAGGCGTCCTCGTTGTCCAGCACGTGCTGGTTGAGGCCTTCCTTGTCGAAGATGTCGAGGTTGGCGAGCGCCACCGCGGAGGACACCGGGTGCCCGCCGAAGGTGTAGCCGTGCAGGAAGGTGTTGTCACCCTTGTAGAACGGCTCGGCGAGCTTGTCCGAGATGATGCAGGCACCGATCGGGGAGTAGCCCGAGGTCATGCCCTTGGCGCAGGTGATCATGTCCGGGACGTAGCCGAACTTGTCGCAGGCGAACATCGTGCCGAGGCGGCCGAAGGCGCAGATCGTCTCGTCGGAGACGAGCAGGACGTCGTACTCGTCGCAGATCTCGCGGACCCGCTGGAAGTACCCGGGCGGCGGCGGGAAGCAGCCGCCGGCGTTCTGCACCGGCTCCAGGAACACGGCGGCGACGGTGTCGGCGCCCTCGAACAGGATCTCCTGCTCGATCTGGTCGGCGCACCAGCGGCCGAAGGCCTCGGGGTCGTCGCCGTAGATCGGGGCGCGGTAGATGTTGGTGTTCGGCACCTTGTGCGCGCCGGGGACCAGCGGCTCGAAGGGGGCCTTGAGGGCCGGCAGGCCGGTGATGGAGAGGGCGCCCTGCGGGGTGCCGTGGTAGGCCACCGCACGCGAGATGACCTTGTACTTGGTGTGCTTGCCCTGAAGCTTGTAGTACTGCTTGGCGAGCTTCCAGGCGGTCTCGACGGCCTCGCCGCCGCCGGTGGTGAAGAAGACCTTGTTCAGGTCGCCCGGAGCGTAGTGCGCGAGGCGCTCGGCGAGCTCGACGGCCTTGGGGTGCGCGTACGACCAGATGGGGAAGAACGCGAGTTCCTGGGCCTGCTTGTACGCGACCTCGGCCAGTTCCTTGCGGCCGTGACCGGCGTTGACCACGAACAGTCCGGCGAGACCGTCCAGGTAGCGCTTGCCCTTGTCGTCGAAGATGTAGGTGCCCTCACCCCGCACGATGGTGGGGACGGGAGAGTTCTCGTACGACGACATGCGGGTGAAGTGCATCCACAGGTGGTCGTACGCGGTCTTGGAGAGGTCCTGGCTCACGGGCTATCTCGTTCCCCACATGTAGGTCTGCTTCTTCAGCTTCAGGTAAACGAAGCTTTCGGTTGATCGCACGCCGGGGAGCGCGCGGATCTTCTTGTTGATCGTGTCGAGCAGGTGGTCGTCGTCCTCGCAGACGATCTCCACCATCAGGTCGAACGAGCCCGCGGTCATCACCACGTACTCGCACTCGGCCATCGCGGTCAGGGCGTCGGCCACCGGGTCGAGGTCTCCCTCGACGTTGATGCCGACCATTGCCTGGCGCCGCAGGCCCACGGTGAGCGGGTCGGTGACGGCGACGATCTGCATGACGCCCTGGTCGAGCAGCTTCTGGACGCGCTGTCGCACGGCCGCTTCGGAAAGGCCCACGGCCTTGCCGATGGCCGCGTAGGGACGGCGACCGTCCTCCTGCAGTTGCTCGATGATCGCCAGGGACACAGCATCGACCGAAGGGGACGGTTGTCTGTTCCTGGAATCTGCGCTTCGACTGACCACGACCTCACTGTGCACGAGGAGTCGACAGTTCCGCAAGACGGAATCGATGAAATCCGTTGTTTGGTGACTCGGATAGCACTGATTTCGTAGTTCGTGGTGCGTGGCCCTGTCGAAAACGGCGCACAAGGGGCTAGGCTGGGTTGTTGTCTCAACCATTGGACATGTGATCAGGAGTGTGGCTGGAGTGACCAGCGAACTGCGTCGTCTGCGTAACTACATCGGCGGGGAGTTCAAGGACGCCGCCGACGGGCGGACCACCGAGGTGGTCAACCCCGCGACCGGCGAGGCGTACGCCACCGCCCCGCTCTCCGGCCAGGCCGATGTGGACGCGGCCATGGCCGCCGCCGCGGCCGCCTTCCCGGGCTGGCGCGACACCACCCCCTCCGAGCGCCAGAAGGCCCTGCTCAAGATCGCGGACGCCTTCGAGGCGCGCGCGGACGAGCTCGTCGCCGCGGAGTCGGAGAACACCGGCAAGCCGCTGGGCCTCACGGCCAGCGAGGAGCTGCCGCCGATGGTGGACCAGATCCGCTTCTTCGCCGGCGCCGCGCGTCTGCTGGAGGGCCGCTCGGCCGGCGAGTACATGGAGGGGATGACCTCGATCATCCGCCGTGAGCCGGTCGGCGTCTGCGCCCAGGTCGCGCCGTGGAACTACCCGATGATGATGGCCGTGTGGAAGTTCGCCCCGGCCATCGCCGCGGGCAACACCGTGGTCCTCAAGCCCTCGGACACCACCCCGGCCTCCACCGTCCTGATGGCGGAGATCATCGACTCGGTCCTGCCCAAGGGCGTCTTCAACGTCATCTGCGGTGACCGCGAGACCGGCAAGGCCATGGTCGAGCACTCCACCCCGGCGATGGCCTCCATCACCGGCTCGGTGCGCGCGGGCATGCAGGTCGCCGAGAGCGCCTCGAAGGACGTCAAGCGCGTCCACCTGGAGCTCGGCGGCAAGGCCCCGGTCGTGGTCTTCGAGGACGCCGACATCGCCAAGGCCGTCGAGGACATCGCGGTCGCGGGCTACTTCAACGCCGGCCAGGACTGCACCGCCGCCACGCGCGTGCTCGTGCACGAGTCCATCCACGACGAGTTCGTGACCGCGCTGGCCAAGGCCGCCGCCGACACCAAGACCGGCCAGCCGGACGACGAGGACGTGCTGTACGGCCCGCTGAACAACCCGAACCAGCTCAAGCAGGTCGCGGGCTTCATCGAGCGCCTCCCCGCCCACGCCAAGGTCGAGGCGGGCGGCCACCAGGTCGGCGAGAAGGGCTACTTCTACGCCCCGACCGTGGTCTCCGGCCTCAAGCAGGACGACGAGATCATCCAGAACGAGGTCTTCGGACCCGTCATCACCGTCCAGTCCTTCACGGACGAGGCCCAGGCCCTGGAGTACGCGAACGGCGTCGAGTTCGCCCTCGCCTCCTCCGTGTGGACCAAGGACCACGGCCGCGCGATGCGGATGTCCAGGAACCTCGACTTCGGCTGCGTGTGGATCAACACCCACATCCCGCTCGTCGCCGAGATGCCCCACGGCGGCTTCAAGAAGTCCGGCTACGGCAAGGACCTCTCCGCCTACGGCTTCGAGGACTACACCCGCATCAAGCACGTGATGACCTCGCTCGACGGCTGATCCGCCCGAACGGGGCGGGCAGTAGACAACATGTCTATTGCCCGCCCCTTCGCGTTCGCCGAGGCTTTGGCCATGCCTGAACTCGCCTTCTCCCGCCGCTCGGCGATCCGCGGCCTCGGCGCCGCGGGCCTGCTGGCCGCCCTCGCCGGCTGCGGCGTGCCCGCCGCCTACGTGCCCGAGGGCCGGCGGGAGGGCCCGGACCGCTCCGAGCGGGACCGGAGCATCTCCTTCTCCAACTGGCCGCTCTACATCGACACCGACGACGAGGACGAGAGTCGCCGGCCGACGCTGGACGCCTTCTCGGAGAAGACCGGCATCGAGATCCGGTACACCGAGGACATCAACGACAACGACGAGTTCTTCGGCAAGGTCAGCCCGGCCCTGATGAACCGCCAGGAGACCGGCCACGACCTGTTCGTGGTCAGTGACTGGATGGCCGCCCGGTTCGTCCATCTGGGCTGGGCCCAGAAGATGAACCGCTCGGCGCAGCCCAACGTGGCCAAGTACCTCGATCCCCAGCTGCGTTCCCCCGCCTTCGACGAGGGCCGGCTGCACACCGTGCCCTGGCAGTCGGGGATCACCGGCATCGCCTACAACCGCAAGGCGCTCGGCCGCGAGATCAGGTCCGTGGGCGACCTGTGGCACCCGGACCTGGCCGGCAAGGTCACCCTCTTCTCCGGTCTCGACGAGTCCTTCTCCCTGCTCATGCAGGGCGACGGGGTGGACGTCACGCGGTGGACCGGGTCCGACTTCCACCGGATGTGCGACCGCGTGGAGAGCATGGTGAAGAAGAAGCACATCCGCCGCTTCACCGGCAACGACTACACCTCCGATCTCAGCAAGGGCGACGTCCTGGCCTGTCAGGCCTACTCCGGCGACGCGATCCAGCTCCAGGCCGACAACCCCGACATCGAGTTCGTCGTCCCCGAGGAGGGGGCCGAGCTGTGGGCGGAGAGCCTGCTCGTCCCCAACCTCGCCCGGCACAAGGCCAACGCCGAGAGTCTGATCGACCACTACTACGCGCCGGAGGTGGCCGCGGAGCTCGCCGCCTCCGTCAACTACGTCTGCCCGGTCCCGGCAGCCCGTGAGGTCCTGGCCGGATCCGACGACAAGGAGACCGCCGCCCTCGCCGAGAACCCGCTGATCTTCCCCGACGGCGAGATGCGCAAGCGCCTCGTCGTCTCACGGGACATCTCCACGGCCGAGCGGCCCTCCTTCGCCAAGCGCTGGAACGCCATCGTCGGCCTCTGACGCGTGCGGACACCCGCGATGATCACGGTCCGGCCACAGAGTTGAACATGTTCAGAGATTCGACTGAACGTGTTCAAGAATCCGCGTACGCTTCCTTCCATGAGCGAGAGAAGCGCCCTTGAGCGGCGGATCCGTGCCTGGCTGACCCTGTTCCTCGTCTGCCTGGTGCTCAGTGGACTCACCGCCTTCCCCCTGGTCAGTGAGCTCCACTGGGCCAACGCCCTGGTGGACAACGAGTGGCTGCGACGCGTGGGCGACGGGCTGGACAGGGCCGATGCGGAGTACCCCTTCCTGCTGTACGGCACCGACTGGCTCGCCTTCGCCCACCTGGTGATCGCCGTCTTCTTCTACGGAGTCCACCGCGACCCCGTACGCAACATCTGGATCGTCGAAGCCGGCATGATCGCCTGCGCCGGAGTGATCCCGCTGGCCCTGATATGCGGGCCCATCCGCGAGATCCCCATCTGGTGGAGCCTCATCGACATGTCCTTCGGCGTCTTCGGAGTGATCCCCCTCCTGGTCCTGCGCCGCATGATCAAGCGCCTGGAGGCGCTGCCCGCCTGAGCGCTACTTCGCGAAGGCCGCCATCACGATGCCCAGGGCCACCGGGTTCATGTCCTCCCCCTTGGCGTTCGTCGAGTTGACCGAGTAGACCAGGGTGCGCGAGAGATCACGGGTCGCGCCTATCGCGGTGTTGTAACCGTGCCGGCCTCCCGTCTTCCCCCAGGCGACCGTGCCGTCCGGCAGGACGAGCCGGGACAGTCCCGCCGTCAGCGTCGCGGCCTTGCCGCCCGCGAAGTTCTTCACATCGGGCACCGTGAACATCTCCTCCAGCTGCGCCTCCGGCACGATCCGCCCGCCGAACAGGGCCATCGTGAACCGCTCCAGATCGGCGGTCGTCGAGATGATGTCGCCGGCCGCCCACCGGTCCGAGGAGTTCCACTCGGTCACATCGCGCAGCTCGGTCGAGCCGTCGGCCTTCGCCACCGCCTGGTAGCCGCGGTTGTGCGGCCCGTGGATCTTCGTCTGAGTCCGGCCGGGGAACGAGGTGTGGCGCAGCCCCAGCGGCGCCAGGATCCGCCGGCCCACCGCCTCCTCGTAGGCCGTGCCCGTCACCTTCTCGATCAGCACGCCCAGGACCGTGTAGTTGATGTTGAGGTAGTGCTGCGCGGCCCCCGGCGCGAACTCCGGCCGCTTCGCGAAGGCGTTGGCGAGCTGGTCGCGCGGATCGGTCACATCGAAGCGGTGCTCCCACTGCGCCTCGAACGAGTCGCCCGGGCCGTCCGCCGCCGGTATGCCGCTGGTGTAGTTGAGCAGTTGCCGGACGGTGACGGCGCCGTAGGCCTCGGGCACGGTCCCCGGCAGGTACTGCCGGACCGGCCCGTTCAGGTCCACCCGGCCCTCGGCCGCGAGTTGCAGCACCACCGCCGCGGTGAAGGTCTTGGTCACCGACCCCGCCCGGAACCGGCCCTGCTCGACGGCCTCCCGGCCGCTGCGGATGTCCGCGACGCCCGAACTGCCCCTCCAGGAGCCGCTCGTACCGCCCACGCGGACCAGAGCGGCCGTCGCGTCCTTGTTCCCCGCCCCGAGGCCGGCGATCGCCCCCTCCAGAGCCGCGGCGTTCGGCGGCGTGGCGACGGCGGGCGCGGCGGCCCCGCCCGAAGCTGCCGCGGACACCGCCGCGGATGCCCCGGCGGCCGGGGAGGCCTGGGCGGTGACCGCCGGTCCGGAGACGACGCCCAGGACCAGAGCCGCGGCGATCAGTGTGCGCGTACGTGCCTTCATGGTGCTCCCCCTGTGAGACCCCGGGGCCCTGCTGCCCCGATGACCTCAATGCTCCTGGTCAGAGGGGTAGTTGCGGATCACCATCAAGAGTGGTCTTCACCGGTACGACTACTCACTACCCAGAGGGAGCCGACACGCCCCTTCTCACTCCCCAGAGGGAGTACCCGCAGCGATCAAGCCCGTCTCGTAGGCGCAGATCACCGCCTGGATCCGGTCCCGCAGCCCCAGCTTCGCCAGCACGTTCCCCACGTGCGACTTCACCGTGTGCTCGCTCACCACGAGCGCGGCCGCGATCTCCGCGTTCGACAGCCCCCGCCCCAGGTGCAGCAGCGTCTCCCGCTCCCGCGCCGTCAGGACCGCCAGCCGCTCCGCCGACAGCGCCTGCCCGGCCGTCGGCCGCGCCGTCGCCGCCGTGTACTCCTCGATCACCCGCCGCGCCACCGAAGGCGCCAGCAGGGACTCGCCCGCCGCCACGACCCGTACCGCATGAACCAGATCGTCCCGCCGCACGTCCTTGAGCAGGAACCCGCTCGCTCCCGCGTGCAGCGCCTCGTACACGTACTCGTCCGAGTCGAAGGTCGTCAGCATCACCGTCCGGCAGGCAGTCTCCGCCGAGATCGTGCGGCAGGCCTCGATCCCGTCCAGCACCGGCATCCGGATGTCCAGCAGCGCCACGTCCGGCCGCAGCGCGCGGACCGCCTCGACGGCCGCCGCCCCGTCCCCGACCTCCGCCACGACCTCGATGTCGTCCTGGACGTCCAGGATCATCGCGAACCCGCTGCGCACCAGCTCCTGGTCATCGGCCACCACCACACGGATCGTCAACTCCCCACCTCCAGCGGCGAGGCTACAAGGACGGCGCGCACCTCGAAGCCGCCACCCGGCCCGGGCCCGCAGACCGCCGTGCCGCCGTGCGCCGCGGCCCGCTCCCGGATCCCGATCAGCCCGTGCCCGCCCTGCCCACTCGGACCGCCCTGCCCACTCGGACCGCCCTGCCCACTCGGACCGCCCTGCCCACTCGGACCGCCCTGCCCACTCGGACCGCCCTGCCCACTCCGGCCGCCCTGCCCGTCCCGGGCCGCCGGCCCCCGCCCGTCGTCGGTCACCGTGATCGTCAGGTCCCGCGCCGTGTGGTGGAGCCGCACCGCCACGCGCCGGGCCTCCGCGTGCTTCACCACGTTCGTCAGCGCCTCCTGCACGATCCGGTACGCGGTCGTGTCCACCGCCGCCGACAGCGCCCGCACCCGGCCCGTCTCCTCGTAGGAGATCTCCGGCCCGCCCAGTCGTACCCGGTCCAGCAGCGCCGGCAGCCCCGCGATCCCCGGCTGCGGCTCGCGCGGTGCGGGACCGTCCTCCCGCAGCACGCCCAGCATGCCCCGCAGCTGCGCCATCGCCTCCCGGCCCGTGTCCGCGATCGCGTCGAAGGCGGCTTCGGCCCGCTCCGGGGCCCGCCGCACCGCCACCGGACCGGCCTCCGCCTGCACGATCATGATGCTGACCGCGTGCGAGAGGATGTCGTGCATCTCCCGCGCGATCCGCGCCCGTTCCCGCGCGGCCGCCTGCTCCGCCTCTATCCGGTTGGCCCGCTCCAGATGCGCCGCCCGGTCCAGGGCGGCCGAGGTGTACGCCTGCCGGGTGTACTGCAGCCGGCCCAGCGCGTAGGCCGCGGCGGAGACGAAGAGCGTGAAGAGCAGTTCGCGCGCCGTCCCCGTGTTCCAGCCCACCGACAGGGCCACCACCGCGGCCGAGAGCAGCCCCACGCCGACCCGGACCCGGGCCGTGCACTGCAGTGCCACGGTGTAGAAGGCGATGAGGCCCGCGTACGGCAGCGGCTGCCCCGGCCCGTCCAGGGTCATCTTGTACGCGCCGCCGACGGCCAGGACGGCGGCCAGCACCGCCACCGGAGCCCGGCGCCGCCAGACCAGCGGCAGCACTCCGAGCGTGGTCGCCCCGTACGAGGCCCAGTCCGCGGGCGGCAGCTCGGCCGAACGGGGCACCACGAAGGGCATGGTGACGGCCAGTTGGACCAGCAGCGTCAGCCCGAGGTCCTGCCACCGCGCACCGGCGCGGCGGATCCGCTCGCCGAAGGTGCGTATCACCGCCCGTACTCGGCCCGCACGGCGGTCAGCGCGTCCACCCGGTTCGTGGTCACGGAGTCCACCCCGGCCGCGACGAGCGCGCGCATCGCGCGCTTGGTGTCGGGGGTCCAGGCCGACACGCGCAGCCCGTCGCGGTGGACCGCGTCCACCAGCTCGCGGCTGACCAGCCCGAAGCGGTAGTTCAGCCAGGTCGGGGCGACCGCGTCGATGAGCACCCGGCGGGGCGGCGACAGCGTGGTCCAGGTCAGGGCGATCTCCGCGCCCGGATCGGCGGCGCGCACCGCCAGCATGCTGTTCGGCCCCGCGCAGTAGTACGCGCGCTCGCGCGCCCCGCACTCGCGGACCTGGCCGACGACCGTACGCACGGCCTCGTGCGTCGCGCCCGGCAGGTCGATCATCACCCGGCCCGCGCCGGCGGCCATCAGGGCCTCGCGCAGGGTCGGCACCCCGCCCTCCGTCAGCTCCTTGAGCTGCGGGGCCGTGACGGCGTCGATCCGCACGTCATGGCCCCACAGCCGCTGCAGCGTGTCGTCGTGGAGCAGGACGGCCGTCCCGTCGCGGGTCAGCCGTACGTCGATCTCGACCGCGTCCGCCCCGCGGGCGAAGGCGGAGCGGATCGAGGCCAGGGTGTTCTCACGGACACGGTAGGGATCGCCGCGGTGCCCGACGGCAGTCAGAGTGCGCATGCGCCCCATTCTCGGGGGCGGCGGCGATCAGGGGGAGTTCAGCGCGCGAGCCACTGGTCGGTGTACGCGTCGATCTCCTCGGTGAGCTTCGCCTTGCCGGCCGGGTCCAGGAAGGAGGCCTCGACGGCGTTCTTCGCGAGCGCGGCGAGACCGCGCTCGTCGAGGTCGAGGAGGCGGGCGGCCACCGCGTACTCGTTGTTCAGGTCGGTGCCGAACATCGGCGGGTCGTCGCTGTTGATGGTGACGAGCACGCCGGCCTGCACCATCTCCTTGACGGGGTGCAGGTCGAGGTCGCTCACCGCGCGCGTGGCGATGTTCGAGGTCGGGCAGACCTCCAGCACGATGCGGTGCTCCGCGAGGTACGCGAGGAGCTCCGGGTCCTGGGTGGCGCTGGTGCCGTGGCCGATGCGGACGGCGCCCAGCTCGCGGACGGCGTCCCAGACGGTCTCGGGGCCGGTGGTCTCGCCCGCGTGCGGCACGCTGTGCAGGCCGGCGGCGCGGGCGGCGTCGAAGTACGGCTTGAACTGCGGGCGCGGTACGCCGATCTCGGGACCGCCGAGGCCGAAGGAGACCAGGCCCTCGGGGCGCAGGTCCACGGCGAGGCGGGTGGTCTCGGCGGCGGCTTCCAGGCCGGCCTCGCCGGGGATGTCGAAGCACCAGCGCAGGATGACGCCCAGTTCGGCCTCGGCGGCCTTGCGGGCGTCCTCGATGGCCGCCATGAAGGCGTGCTCGTCGATGCCGCGGCGGGTGGAGGAGTACGGGGTGATGGTCAGTTCGGCGTAGCGGATGTTCTGCCGGGCCATGTCACGGGCGACCTCGAAGGTCAGGGTGCGCACGTCGTCCGGAGTGCGGATCAGGTCGACGACGGAGAGGTAGACCTCGATGAAGTGCGCGAAGTCGGTGAAGGTGAAGTAGTCGGCGATGGCCTCGGGGTCGGTGGGGACCTTCGAGTCGGGGTGGCGGGAGGCGAGTTCGGCCACGATGCGCGGGGAGGCGGAGCCGACGTGGTGGACGTGCAGTTCGGCCTTGGGCAGCCCCGCGATGAAGGGGTGCAGGTCGGTCATGGAAGTGCCTCCGGGGGACGCTGGTGCGGGCAGTTCGGCAATCATCGTAGGCAGGACCTCGGCTGTCGGCGGCACGCCTTAGCATGGCTGTACGAGAGGGGGGCGCCGCATGACCGATCAGAGCCCTGAGCCGAGGGACCCGTGGGCTCCGCCGGAGCAGGCGGCCGTGGACCTGGGCAAGGACCGCGCCGCGACGGGCGCGCCGGGGGACCGGCCCGCGCCGTCCGTGCACGAGCAGCAGACAATGGCCGGAATGCCGGGGGTGCAGACGCCGGCGCCCGGATCCGGACCCGGACCCGCCCCGGTCACCCAGTCCATGACCCCGCCCGCGTACGGGTACCCGGCCCAGCCGGACCCGGCGGCGTACGCGTACCCCGGACCGCCGCCCGCCCCGCAGGGGTACGGGTACCAGGGCCAGCCCGGTTACGCGGCGTACCCGGGCCAGGCCCCGTACGGGCCCTACGGGCCGCAGCCGAGCAACGGCTTCGGCACCGCCGCGCTCGTCCTCGGCATCATCTCGGTGGTCGCGTGCATCACCAGCTTCTTCGCGATCGCGATCGGCATCGCCGCGGTCGTCTTCGGCGCCCTGGGCCGGGGCAAGGCCAACCGCGGCGAGTCCACCAACGGCGGGATGGCGCTGGCCGGCATCATCCTGGGCGCCGTCGGCATCGTCCTGGGCGGTCTCATGCTGGTGATAGCGATATTCGGCTTCCTGAGCTCGGAGGCGAACTCGGACGAGGACGCGGGGTACGACCCGCCCTCCAGCTCGCAGTTCCGGGAGAAGGTCTAGAGCGCAGGGCAGTCCGACCCCGGGCACCCGTCAGACCCGGTCCGTCCAGGGCCAGTCGGCGTCCTGACCGTTCTCGATCAGGGGCACCATGCGGAACGCGGCGTCCGTCAGGCCGCCGAAGGTGTGGCGGAAGGCGGTGCCGGCGGGCGCGTGGCCCACCCGGTAGCCGGCCAGGTTCCAGGTGTACACCGGGACCGTGTCCGGTACCAGGGCCGTCGGGTCGCCGCCCGAGTGGTAGGAGGCCTGCTCGTCGGTGACGATCAGGACCCGGTCGTGCTGCTTGTAGTGCTTGCGCACGGCCTCCGACGTGTAGGTGCCCCCGAGGTCCTCGAAACGCTCCAGCACCTTCAGCACGGACTCGCCCCGGCGGTACGGCACGGCCTTGCTGCCGGTGCCGAACTGCACCAGGTCCGCGTTCTCGGCGCGCAGCGCGAGCGCCGTGCCGAAGACTGCCGCCGCGTCCGCGCGGTTGAGCTGGGAGCGCTCCGACAGCGGGGACCACATCGACCCGGACCGGTCCACGAGCACCAGCGTGCGGCCGGGCAGCGCCGGCACGTTGGCCAGCGAGTGGCCGAGCGCCTGCTCCAGCGGGTACGCCCAGCGCAGCGAGGGCGCGTGCTGGTAGGCGGCCAGGTAGCGGAAGGGGAACTGCCGGGACCGCGCGACGACCTCGGGATCACTGACCTTGGCCGCCACCTGCGCGGCCACCTCGTCCGAGACCCCGGCCTGGTCGAAGTTGCGCAGGTTGCGCAGCAGCGCCATCGCACCCATGGACGGGATGACCGCCTCCCAGGCGGCCGCGTCCATCGGGCCCTGGAGCCAGCCGGCCAGCGCCTCCCAGGTCATCCCCGCCTCGGCGAGCCGTTCGGCGCCGTCCTTGGCGGTGACCACGGCCCGGCGCCGCGCCACCGGCAGCTCCATCAGCGCCCGGTGGGCGACGAGGGTGCGGTTGCCGGCCGGGGGCTCGGCGGTCTCCGGGTTGTGCCGGCGGTCGAGGGCGTGACGGAACAGCTCGCCCTGCCAGGCCTTGGCCGGGTCGGGGGAGGCGTGCACGAGGTTGAGGACGTCGCCGAAGCGGTATCCCTTCGAGGCCGTGTCGTACTTCAGCAGCGAGGTGCCGGAGTAGAGCCGGCGCACGGCGTCCGCGATCCCGCGCTTGACCGGCTTGGGCACGTTGCGCCCGTAGGTGGCCGTCCAGTACGCGAGCAGCTCACCGGGCTCGTCCGCGCGCCGCAGTACGGAGTCCACGACCTGCCGGTTGGAGGGCCCGCCGGTGGCGCCCGCGTCGAGCCGGGCCTTGACGTACTCGGCCGCGCCGACGAGCGAGGCGGTACGCATGTTGCCGTCGCCCCGCAGCCAGCCCAGCAGGCCCGCGGTCCACTCCGGGTCCTCGACGGCGAGCGTGCGCACGAGGGCGGCGAACCGGTCGTCGCGGGCCTCGCCGCTCTCGTACGCGGTGCGCTGGGACACGAAGTTGGCGACGGCCAGCAGGAAGAGCTCCGAGCGCGGGTCGCGCACGAAGCCGCTGCTGCCGTGGTGGTTGGCGGCCCGGCGGCCGGTGGACCGTACGGGCGAGGCGGCCTGGGCGGACGCGACCGGTGCGGGCGCGGCCTTGGACCGGCGCAGGTTGAAACGAGCCATGTGAATCCCCCCGAATTCAAGGAAGAGCGGGGGAGGCGGGACGTGCGGGATCGCCCGAGATCGGAAGTCGGAGACGGACTTGTGTCAGCTGCTCTCACCGGACTGAGCTACCGGCCGTGGCCGGGCGGGATTCGAACCCGCGACCCGCTGATCCGGAGAAGTAACCGTCGCCTGCGCACCGGGCGCCCCGCACGCGGCCTCCCGAGATCAAGGTGGCGGCGGCCTGGGTTTCTTTGCAAAAGAAGGAGCCGCAGCCTGCGCACCGGGAGGTGCGTGAAACAGGTGTCCAGAGATCGAAGCCGGCGAAACCGACAAGGTGCTCTACCGACTGAGCTACATCGGCCCGAAGCCGATGACGGGACTCGAACCCGCGGCCGCCCCATTGACAGTGGAAGTAGGTCTCGCCTTCGCACCTGGACGAGTCCCACCTTAGGCGGCCGCTTTCGGCGACCGCCAAGCAATTAAACGGCGGCCGCCGACAACAGCGTGGGCACCATCACCGATTCGCCGTCGGTGCCGCGCGACAGCGGGACCCAGATCAGCCCCACCATGCGCGGGCAGTCGCACTCCAGGTCGGGATCGACTCCCAGCCGCGGCTCGCCCTCCGCCACCTCCACGCGGTAGCAGGAGGTCCAGCCCGAGGGGTACGGCGCCTCGTACGCGTACCGCACCCCCAGGGCCCGCAGGCCGGTCTCCTCCGCCACCTCGCGCCGGACCCCGTCCTCGGGCAGCTCGCCCTCCTCCAGCCCGCCGCCGGGCAGGGTCCAGTACTCCGGCCCGTCGTGCCGGCCGGTGGGCCCCTTGTCCCGCTCGCGGACCATGAGCACGCAGCCGTCCCGGAGGATCACGGCCGCCACCCGGCGCCGCTCCGTCATGCGGCGCCCTCGCGCAGCTGCTCCCGGGCCTCCATCAGCGCGAAGCCCAGCAGGTTCAGCCCGCGCCAGCGGGCCGGGTCCAGGGCCCGCTCGTCGTCGGCCGCCAGACCGATGCCCCAGATCCGGTCCAGCGGGCTGGCCTCCACCAGTACCCGGCTCCCCGTGGACAGCAGGTACGAGCGCAGCGCCGGGTCGGACGCGAACTTGTGCACGCTGCCCTCCACCACCAGGGCGAACCGCTCCCGCTCCCATATCGCGTCGTCGAAGCCGCGCACCAGCCGCCCGGCCTTCTTCGCGGCCGCCGGACTGCTGGCCTCCAGCGCGGCCCGCTCCGCCTCCGGGTCTTCGAACAGCCGGGCCTTTCCGGCCATCATCCAGTGCTCGGCCGTGGCGTACCGGACATCACCCACAGTGAAAGCGGACGGCCACCACTGGCTGAGGCAGCTCGGTCCGAGCGTCCCGTCGGGTCGCGGCCGGTGTCCCCAGAACGGCAGGAACTTCACCCGCTCACCACGGTTGACCTGCTTGATCAGCTTGTCGATCATCTCCATGCACGCGAGTCTGGCAGTCGCCACTGACACTTCGTACGGGATTTTCGGTGTGCCTCGACACATGGTCGACCGATTCCGTCGCGTAATCAAAAGGCAACAACGGAATCACTTGGCCGAGGGCACCACCTCTGTCAGGATCGGCACTCAATTCGAGCTGTAGCTCGAACTGTAGCTACGGAGAGCGTGAGAGCGTGATGGGCAACCGCTTCCAGGTCAAAGACCGCTTCGCGGACGGCGCGCAGTACATCGACGGGCAGCTCAGGGCCGGGACCTCTGGGCAGTCACACACCGTGATCGATCCCGCCACCGGGGACGAGGTCCTCACCTACGAACTCGCGAGCACGGCGGACGTCGACGCGGCCGTCGCCGCCGCCAAGCGGGCCTTCCCCGCGTGGTCCGCGGCCACCCCCGGCGAGCGCTCCGACGCGCTGCACCGGCTGGCGGCCGTACTGGCGGAGCAGGCGGAGGACTTCGCCTACGCCGAGTCGCTCCAGTGCGGCAAGCCGATCAAGCTGTCGACGGAGTTCGACGTACCGGGGACCATCGACAACACCGCCTTCTTCGCGGGCGCCGCGCGCCACCTCCAGGGGCAGGCGGCCGCCGAGTACTCCGGCGACCACACCTCCTACGTGCGCCGCGAGGCCATCGGCGTCGTCGGCTCCATCGCACCCTGGAACTACCCGCTCCAGATGGCCGCCTGGAAGATCCTCCCGGCCATCGCGGCGGGCAACACGATCGTCCTCAAGCCCGCCGAGCTCACTCCGCTGACCTCCCTGATGTTCGCCCAGGCGGCCAAGGACGCGGGCCTGCCCGACGGCGTGGTCAACATCGTCACCGGCGCCGGCCGGGACGCGGGCGAACACCTGGTCGGCCACCCCGACGTGGTCATGACCTCCTTCACCGGTTCCACGGCCGTCGGCAAGCGCGTCGCCGAGATCGCGACCGCCACCGTCAAGCGCCTCCACCTGGAACTCGGCGGCAAGGCCCCCTTCCTCGTCTTCGACGACGCCGACCTGGAGGCCGCCGCGCACGGCGCCGTCGCCGCCTCCCTGATCAACACCGGCCAGGACTGCACCGCCGCAACCCGCGCCTACGTCCAGCGCCCCCTGCACGACGCCTTCGTCACCCGGGTGGCCGAACTGATGGACGGCGTCCGGGTCGGCGACCCCTTCGCGCCCACCACCGACCTCGGCCCGCTGGTGTCGCACGCCCACCGCGACCGCGTCGCCGGTTTCGTCGAGCGCGCCCGCGCGTACGCCACGGTGGTCACCGGCGGCGAGGTTCCCGGCGGGGACCTGGCCGAAGGCGCGTACTACCGGCCCACCCTCATCGCCGGCGCCGCCCAGGACAGCGAGGTGGTCCAGTCCGAGATCTTCGGCCCGGTCCTCGTCGTCCTGCCCTTCGACACCGACGACGAGGGCATCGAGCTGGCCAACGACACCCCGTACGGACTCGCCGCCTCCGCCTGGAGCCTCGACCTCTACCGGGCGAACCGCGCCACCCGCGAGCTCAAGGCGGGCTGCGTCTGGGTCAACGACCACATCCCGATCATCAGCGAGATGCCGCACGGGGGCTACAAGGCCAGTGGCTTCGGAAAGGACATGAGCTCGTACTCCTTCGAGGAGTACACGCAGGTCAAGCACGTGATGTACGACAACACCGCGGTCGCCGCGAAGGACTGGCACCGCACGATCTTCGGGGACCGATAGAGACCACCGCCCGACCAGCGGTACACCTCCCGAAAGGGCACAGCGCATGGAGCAGTTCGAGCCCGACCGCCTCTCGGCGGCGCAGTACGCCGCGATGCGGCGCAGCCTCACCAGCGGGCGCGGCGCCCTCACCCGCCGTTCGCTGCTGCGCGCCTCCGGAGTCGGAGCGCTCACCCTCGGCGGCCTTTCCACCCTCAGCGCCTGCGGCATCCCGGCGGCCAAGCGGCCGGGTGACACGGCGGTGGCCTCCGACGACCACTCGGCCCAGGAGAAGGAGATCAACTTCTCCAACTGGACCGAGTACATGGACATCAGCGACGACGAGAAGACCCGTCCGACGCTGGAGGAGTTCGCCAAGCGGACCGGAATCAAGGTCAAGTACACCGAGGACATCAACGACAACGTCGAGTTCTTCGGCAAGATCCGCCCGCAGCTCGCCGCAGGCCAGGACACCGGCCGCGACCTGATCGTCGTCACCGACTGGCTCGCGGCCCGCATCATCCGCCTCGGCTGGGCGCAGAAGCTGGACCCCTCGAACCTGCCGCACGCCTACACCAACCTGATCCCGCAGTTCCGCAACCCGGACTGGGACCCGGGCCGCGCCCACAGCTACCCGTGGACCGGCATCGACACCGTCATCGCCTACAACTCCAAGGCCACCGACGGCAAGAAGGTCGACTCCGTCACCCAGCTGCTCGACGACCCCTCCCTCAAGGGCCGGGTCGGCTTCCTCACGGAGATGCGCGACAGCGTCGGCATGACCCTGCTCGACCAGGGCAAGGACCCGGCCAACTTCACCACCGCGGACTTCGACGGGGCGATCGGCCGCCTCCAGAAGGGCGTGGACACCAAGCAGATCCGCCGCTTCACCGGCAACGACTACACGGCGGACCTGGACAAGGGCGACCTCGCGGCCTGTCTCGCCTGGGCGGGCGACGTCATCCAGCTCCAGGCGGGCAACCCGGACATCAAGTACGCGATCCCCGCCCCCGGTTACATCACCTCCAGCGACAACCTGCTGGTCCCCGTCCACGCCCGGCACAAGGCCAACGCCGAGAAGCTCATCGACTTCTACTACGAGCCGCCGATCGCCGCGCAGCTGGCCGCCTTCATCAGTTACGTCTGCCCGGTCGAGGGCGTCCAGGAAGAGCTGGCCAAGATCGACCCGGCCCTCGCGGAGAACCCCCTGATCGTCCCGGACAAGGCGATGGCCGCCAAGGCCCACTCCTTCCGCTCCCTCACCAGCGAGGAAGAGACCGCGTACGAAGAGAAGTTCGCCAAGCTCATCGGAGCCTGACGGACCCCGTACCGGGCCCGCACCCGCACCGCACTCTTCCGACGACACCACCACCGAAGGCCCAGGCCCATGACTGACAAGACCGCGGGCGGCGACGTCCGCCTCGCCGGGATCAGCAAGCACTACGGCTCCTTCACCGCAGTGCACCCGCTCGATCTCACCATCCCCCAGGGCTCCTTCTTCGCCCTGCTCGGCGCCTCGGGCTGTGGGAAGACCACCACCCTGCGCATGATCGCCGGTCTTGAGGAGCCGTCCACCGGTACGGTCCACCTCGGCGACCGGGCCGTCACCCATCTGCCCCCGTACAAGCGCCCGGTCAACACGGTCTTCCAGAGCTACGCACTGTTCCCGCACCTGAACATCTACGAGAACGTCGCCTTCGGGCTGCGCCGCCGCGGGATCAAGTCCGTCAAGAAGCAGGTGGACGAGATGCTGGAGCTGGTCCAGCTCGGCCAGTTCGCCCAGCGCAAGCCGCACCAGCTCTCGGGCGGCCAGCAGCAGCGCGTCGCCGTCGCCCGCGCGCTCATCAACCACCCGCAGGTACTTCTCCTCGACGAGCCGCTCGGCGCCCTCGACCTCAAGCTGCGCCGCCAGATGCAGCTGGAGCTCAAGCGGATCCAGACCGAGGTCGGCATCACCTTCGTGCACGTCACGCACGACCAGGAGGAGGCCATGACCATGGCCGACACGGTCGCCGTGATGAACGGCGGCCGCGTCGAGCAGCTGGGCGCCCCCGCGGAGCTGTACGAGAACCCGGGCACCACCTTCGTCGCGAACTTCCTCGGGACCTCCAACCTCATCGAGGCGGAGGTCCTGGAGGCCGGCTCCGCGGACGTCATCGTCAGCTCGGCAGGCACCAAGCTCCGGCTGCCCGCCGCGCGCTGTGCGACCACACCCCGCGCCGGCGGAAAGCTGCTGGTCGGGGTGCGTCCCGAGAAGATCTCCCTGGTCCGCGCGGACGAGGAGGACTCCATCGCGGCGGGCCTCAACAAGGTGGCCGGCCGCATCGCGGACTCCTCCTTCATCGGCGTCTCCACCCAGTTCGTCATCGACAGCCAGGTGTGCCCCGAGCTGGAGGTGTACGTCCAGAACATCGAGCGGGACTCCCGCCTGGTGCCCGGCGCCGAGGTGATCCTGCACTGGAACCCGGAGCACAGTTTCGGACTGGACGCGGCCCAGGCCATCGACGCGGGGATCGAGACGGTCGAGGAGAGCGCATGACCGCCCCCGCCGCACTGCCCGAGGTCGCGGTGGCGGCCGAACCCCCGGTCCACAAGCCGTCCCTGAAGAAGCGCCTGATCCCGTACTGGCTGCTGCTCCCGGGCATCCTGTGGCTGCTGGTCTTCTTCGTACTGCCGATGGTCTACCAGGCCTCCACCTCGGTGCAGACCGGCTCCCTCGAAGAGGGCTTCAAGGTCACCTGGCACTTCCAGACCTACTGGGACGCCCTCACCGACTACCTCCCGCAGTTCCTGCGCTCCCTGCTCTACGCGGGCACCGCGACCGTGCTGTGCCTGCTGCTGGGCTACCCGCTGGCCTACCTGATCGCCTTCAAGGCGGGCCGCTGGCGCAACCTGCTGCTGGTGCTGGTCATCGCACCGTTCTTCACCAGCTTCCTGATCCGCACCCTGGCCTGGAAGACGATCCTGGCCGACGGCGGCCCGGTCGTCGGCGTCCTCAACAACATCGGCTTCCTGGACGTCACCAGCTGGCTCGGCATGACCGAGGGGGACCGCGTGCTCGCCACGCCGCTCGCGGTCGTCTGCGGTCTGACGTACAACTTCCTCCCCTTCATGATCCTTCCGCTCTACACCTCGCTGGAGCGCATCGACACCCGTCTCCACGAGGCGGCCGGGGACCTGTACGCCCACCCCGCCACGGTCTTCCGCAAGGTGACCTTCCCGCTGTCCATGCCGGGCGTGGTCTCCGGGACCCTGCTCACCTTCATCCCGGCGAGCGGCGACTACGTCAACGCCGAGCTGCTCGGCTCCACGGACACCAGGATGATCGGCAACGTCATCCAGTCGCAGTACCTGCGGATCCTCGATTACCCGACGGCGGCCGCGCTGTCGTTCATCCTCATGGCCATCGTGCTGATCATGGTCACCATCTACATCCGCCGAGCGGGGACGGAGGACCTGGTCTGATGCGTTGGCTCCGCCGCAACCTCGTGGTGATCGCCGGTCTCGGCACGCTCGCCTACATGATCCTGCCGAACGTCGTCGTCACCGTCTTCTCCTTCAACAACCCCACCGGGCGGTTCAACTACGCCTGGCAGGAGTTCTCGCTCGACGCCTGGAAGGACCCGTGCGGGGTCGCCGACATGTGCGGCTCCCTCTCGCTCTCCCTCCAGATCGCGCTCTGGGCCACCCTCGGCGCGACCGTGCTCGGCGCCGCCATAGCGTTCGCGATGGTGCGCTACCGGTTCCGGGGGCGCGGCGCGGTCAACTCGCTGATCTTCCTGCCGATGGCCATGCCCGAGATCGTGATGGCGGCCTCGCTGCTCGCGCTCTTCCTCAACATGGGCATCCAGCTGGGCTTCTGGACGATCCTGATCGCCCACATCATGTTCTGCCTCAGCTTCGTCGTCGCCGCCGTCAAGGCCCGCGTGCTGTCCATGGACCCCCGGCTGGAGGAGGCCGCGCGCGACCTCTACGCCGGACCGGTGCAGACTTTCGTACGGGTCACCCTGCCGATCGCGGCCCCCGGAATCGCGGCGGGCGCGCTGCTCTCCTTCGCGCTCTCGTTCGACGACTTCATCATCACCAACTTCAACTCGGGCAACACCGTCACCTTCCCCATGTTCGTGTGGGGATCGGCCCAGCGCGGTACGCCCGTGCAGATCAACGTCATCGGCACGGCGATGTTCGTCATCGCGGTGCTGGTGGTCCTGGCCGGCCAGATGGTCGGCAACCGCCGCAAGAAGGCACAACCGAAGTAGACCCCTGTAGGGAGTTGGAAGCCATGGCCCCAGTCGCCATGCGTAGTGTTGCGAAATCCCTTTCCGAAGCGAAGCCGGTCTCGTACTGGCTGGACGACCCCGGCAAGCCCGCCGCGCAGCCGGCGCTCACCACCGACGAGCGGTGCGACCTGCTGGTCATCGGCGGCGGCTACAGCGGGCTGTGGACCGCGCTGCTGGCCAAGGAGCGCGACCCGGACCGGGACGTCGTGCTGATCGAGAGCAAGGAGGCGGGCTGGGCCGCCTCCGGCCGCAACGGCGGCTTCTGCGCCGCCTCCCTCACCCACGGCCTGTCCAACGGGCTGGCCCGCTGGCCCGAAGAGCTCGCCAGGCTGGAGGAGCTGGGCGCCCGCAACCTCGACGCCATCGAGGAGGCGGTCGCCCGCTACGGCATCGACTGCGACTTCGAGCGCACCGGCGAGATCGACGTGGCCACCGAACCGCACCAGGTGGAGGAGCTGCGCGAACTCCACGAGGAGGCGCTGCGCCTCGGACTCGCGGGCGGGTCCGAGTGGCTGGAGGGCGAGGCGCTGCGCGCCGAGGTGGACTCCCCGACCTTCCTCGCCGGCCTGTGGGACCGTGACGGCGTCGCCATGCTCAACCCGGCGAAGCTGGCCTGGGGCCTCAAGCAGGCCTGCCTGGACCTGGGCGTGCGGATCTACGAGAACACGCGCGGCCTGAAGCTGGCCGCGGCCGGCCGCGGGATGACCGTGCAGACCCCGTACGGCACGATCCTCGCGCGCCGGGTCGCCCTGGGCACCAACATCTTCCCGTCGCTGGTCCGCCGGATCCGCCCCTTCACCGTCCCCGTCTACGACTACGCCCTGATGAGCGAGCCGCTGGACGAGGCGCAGCTGGCCGCCATCGGCTGGAAGAACCGGCAGGGGCTGGGCGACAGCGCCAACCAGTTCCACTACTTCCGGATCACCAAGGACAACCGGATCCTGTGGGGCGGCTACGACGCGATCTACCCGTACCGGGGGAAGCTCGACTCCGAGTACGACCACCGCCCCGAGACCTACCTCAAGCTCGCGGAGCACTTCTTCACCGCCTTCCCGCAGCTGGAGGGCCTGAAGTTCAGCCACGCCTGGGGCGGCGCGATCGACACGTGCTCGCGCTTCTCCGCCTTCTTCGGCACCGCGCACGCCGGGAAGGTCGCCTACGCGGCCGGGTACACCGGGCTCGGAGTGGGCGCCACCCGCTTCGGCGCGGAGGTGATGCTGGACCTGCTGGACGGGCTCGACACAGAGCGCACCCGGCTGGAGATGGTGAAGTCCAAGCCGATGCCGTTCCCGCCCGAGCCCTTCGCCTGGACCGGGATCGCGCTGACGAAGTGGTCGCTGGCCCGCGCGGACGCGCGCGGCGGGCACCGGAACCTGTGGCTCAGGACGCTGGACCGCTTCGGGCTCGGTTTCGACAGCTGACCCGTCCGACGGGCACGCGCCCCCGGCGCACACCCTTGATCACCGTGTGACCCGGTTCACCACCACGGAGTAGAGGAACCCGCGTCATAGCCCCGCCCGGCCCCGCTCTCTCCAGGTGAGAACCCCTCACCTACGGACAGGGAACGGAGGCCGGGCGATGGCGATCCCGGGGGCCAAAGCGGCGGTGGAATGGCTGGTGTCGGTGGCGCCGGACCCCGATGTCTGCCGGTGGGAGTGGGAGCGCAACCCCCTGGGGGTCGTGCTCCTGCCCGCCGGCCGGCAATGGGACGTGCTGATCCTGCCGGGGGAGCTGGGGCAGGCCACCCTCGACGTGCTGAAGCTGCTCCTGGAGCGGCCCGGCCCGGTGCTCGCCGACTTCGGCACCACGCGGCGCGGCGACACCGTGTTCGGCCGGCTGGGCTTCTTCGTACCCCCGGGCACGGCGTCCCGCTGGATCGGCACGGGCGTACGGGGAGCCGGGCGCGGGACCTGGATCGTCGTCCCGTACCCCGGCCGGGCGACCGGCGGGGTCCGCTGGCTGGTGCTCCCGGACGGGCAGGGCACGCTGACCGATCCGGTGGTGCTGGAGCTCGCGATGCACGAGGCGGCGGCGCGCGTGGTGGCACGCGGGGACCGCAGGTCTTGACAGGAGCATTGGTCTGGACCATCTTGGGCGCCGCTGCTCGATCCCCAGCGGTCTGGCTCCATCCCCCCCATGTTCCGGAGGCAGTTGTGCGCAGAGCCACGTCCCTCCTCACGGCCGCCGCGCTCGCGGTGGCCGGCTTCCTCGCCGCGGGACCGCCCGCCGCGGCGGCGGACGCCGACCTGATCCGCAACGGCGGCTTCGAGTCCGGCCTCGACGGCTGGAGCTGCTCCGCCGGCAGCGGAGCCCTCGTCACCACACCCGTCCACGGCGGGACTTCCGCCCTCAAGGCCACCCCGGCGGGCCAGGACAACGCCCGCTGCTCCCAGACCGTCACCGTCAAGCCCGACTCCGCGTACACGCTCACTGCCTGGGTGCAGGGCGCGTACGTCTACCTCGGAGCCTCCGGCACGGGGACCACCGACGTCTCGGCCTGGACCCAGAGCCCGGGGGCCTGGAAGCAGCTCACGACCAGCTTCCGCACCGGCCCCTCCACGACCTCCGTCTCGGTCTACACGCACGGCTGGTACGGCCAGCCGGCCCACCTCACCGACGACCTCACCCTGGTCGGCCCCGACCCCGGCGGCCCCGGCCAGCCCCAGCCCCCAGCCACCCCCACCGGCCTGACGGGCCACGCCGTCTCGTCGACCTCGGTGTCCCTGTCCTGGTCGGCGGTGCCCGGAGCCACCTCGTACACGGTGCACCGGGACAGCGCCGCGCCACTCTCCGTCACCGCGGCCTCCGCGGCGGTCTCCGGCCTGACAGCGTCCACCGCGTACGCCTTCCAGGTCAGCGCCGTGAATGCGGCAGGGGAGTCGCCCAGGAGCGCGCCCGTCACGGTGACCACCACGAGCGGCGGCGGAGGCGGCGGCGGCCTGCCCGCCCACGCCCTGGTCGGATACCTCCACGCGAGCTTCGCCAACGGCTCGGGCTACGTCCGGATGGCCGACGTGCCCGCCTCCTGGGACGTCATCAACCTCGCCTTCGGCGAGCCCACCTCCGTCACCTCGGGCGACATCCGCTTCCAGCTCTGCCCGGTCGCGCAGTGCCCGAACGTGGAGACCGCCGCGGAGTTCAAGGCGGCGATCAAGGCCAAGCAGGCGGCGGGCAAGAAGGTCCTGATATCCATCGGCGGCCAGAACGGCCAGGTGCAGCTCGCGACCACGGCCGCCCGCGACACCTTCGTCTCCTCCGTCAGCAAGATCATCGACGAATACGGGCTCAACGGCCTCGACATCGACTTCGAGGGCCACTCCCTCTCCCTGGCCACGGGCGACACCGACTTCCGGGCGCCCACCACGCCCGGAATCGTCAACCTGATCTCGGCCGTGAAGACCCTCAAGGCCAAGTACGGCGCCGGCTTCGTCCTGACCATGGCCCCGGAGACCTTCTTCGTGCAGCTGGGCTACCAGTACTACGGCTCCGGCCCCTGGGGCGGCCAGGACCCGCGCGCGGGCGCGTACCTCCCGGTCATCCACGCCCTGCGCGACGACCTCACCCTGCTGCACGTCCAGGACTACAACTCGGGATCGATCATGGGCCTCGACAACCAGTACCACTCCATGGGCGGCGCCGACTTCCACATCGCCATGACCGACATGCTGCTCACCGGCTTCCCGGTCGCGGGCAACGCCTCCCGCGTCTTCCCGGCGCTGCGCCCGGAGCAGGTGGCCATCGGCCTGCCGGCGACGACCAACGCGGGCAACGGCCACACGACGCCCGCCGAGGTGAACAAGGCGCTGGACTGCCTGACCAAGCAGGCGAACTGCGGCAGCTACCAGACCCACGGCACCTGGCCCGCCCTGCGCGGCCTGATGACCTGGTCCATCAACTGGGACCGGTTCGGCTCCTGGGAGTTCTCGAAGAACTTCGACGGCTACTACGGCAGGACGACCTGACCGCGAGCAGCAGGGGCGTGCACATCAGGAGGCTGGCCACCACGTCCAGCGGCCAGTGAAAGCCCCGCAGGACCAGCCCGACGGCCGTGGCCCCCGTGAGGACGAGGGCGGCGGCCGTCGCGGCCGTCCGCCACTTCCGGCGCGCGTACGGCCGTACGAGCAGGGCCGCGCACCCGTACGCGACGAAGGCGGTCGCGGTGTGGCCCGAGGGGAAGTACCCGGCGGCCCAGGGCTCCAGGGGCCCCGGACGGGCCGTCCACTCCTTGAACGGGACGACCAGCGCGGGCACCAGGGCCATGGCCGAAGCCGCCGCGAGCACGCCCCTGCGGGCCCCGCGCCGAAGGGCGTGGGCCATGGCCAGCAGCAGGACGGGCAGCGCGACGGGGATGTTGCCGAGGTCCGCGAGGCGCTCGGTGACCGCGTCGGGGACGCTGCGCACGAGGGCGCGGCTCAGCTCGTGATCCGGCGTCAGCAGCGGCCCCGACACGAGGACCTGCCAGGTGATCAGGGCGAAGAGGGCCGCACACAGGGCCGCGAGGAGGAGGAGAGTGGCCGGCCGTCCCGGAACAGGGGGGATGGTTCCGGGACGGCCGCCCGGATCGGGTTGCCGTGCGCCCCGGGGGGTTTGGGGCGGACGGCTGTCCGATCGGTGAGGAGTGTGCGCGAACGCATGCCCAGTGCGGCGCTGGGGAAGCCCGGTACTGGTGTCGCCCCCGGTCTCCCGGGAGCGGGGTGTCTCACTCATCTGCAGAAACCGTACGGCAGCGAAAAGGGGACCGACAGCAGGAATGCGGTCCTGCCATCGGCCCCCCACATCTTCTTCACAGTGCCCGACCGTTACCGGCGGTACCGATAGGGTCCTGTGTTCAATCGCTCGCTCAGATGTCCGTGCCGATGGCCGCGAACGCGGCCTCGATGAGGTCCAGGCCCTCGTTCAGCAGCTCCTCGCCGATGACGATCGGGGGCAGGAAGCGGAGCACGTTGCCGTAGGTGCCGCAGGTGAGGACGAGCAGGCCCTCGGCGTGGCAGGCCTTGGCGAGCGCGCCGGCCGCCTCCGGGAACGGGGTCTTGGAGACCGGGTCCTTGACGAGCTCGATCGCGATCATGGCGCCGCGGCCGCGGATGTCGCCGATGATCTCGTACTTCTCCTGCATGGCCGTCAGGCGGGTCTTCATCAGGGACTCGATCTTCTTCGCCTTGGCGTTGAGGTCGAGCTCCTTCATGGTCTCGATGGAGCCGAGCGCACCGGCGCACGCCACCGGGTTGCCGCCGTAGGTGCCGCCCAGGCCGCCCGCGTGGGCGGAGTCCATGATCTCGGCGCGGCCGGTCACGGCGGCGAGCGGCAGGCCGCCCGCGATGCCCTTGGCGGTGGTGATCAGGTCCGGGACGATGCCCTCGTCCTCGCACGCGAACCACTGGCCGGTGCGGCAGAAGCCGGACTGGATCTCGTCGGCGACGAAGACGATGCCGTTCTCGTTGGCGAACTTCACGATCGCCGGGAGGAAGCCCTTGGCGGGCTCGATGAAGCCGCCCTCGCCGAGGACCGGCTCAATGATGATCGCGGCGACGTTGTCGGCGCCGATCTGCTTGGTGATCTGGTCGATCGCCTGGGCGGCGGCCTCGGGGCCGCAGTTCTCGGCGCCGGTGGGCCAGCGGTAGCCGTAGGCGACGGGGACGCGGTAGACCTCGGGGGCGAACGGTCCGAAGCCCTGCTTGTACGGCATGTTCTTCGAGGTCAGCGCCATCGTGAGGTTCGTACGGCCGTGGTAGCCGTGGTCGAAGACGACGACGGCCTGGCGCTTGGTGTACGAACGGGCGATCTTGACGGCGTTCTCGACGGCCTCGGCGCCGGAGTTGAACAGCGCCGACTTCTTCGCGTGGTCACCCGGGGTGAGCTCGGCGAGGGCCTCGCAGACCTCCACGTAGCCCTCGTACGGGGTGACCATGAAACAGGTGTGGGTGAAGTCGGCGAGCTGGCTGGAGGCGCGGCGCACGACGGCCTCGGCGGAGGCGCCGACCGAGGTCACGGCGATGCCGGAGCCGAAGTCGATCAGGCGGTTGCCGTCGACGTCCTCGATGATGCCGCCGCCCGCGCGGGCCGTGAAGACGGGGAGCACGGAGCCCACGCCGCCTGCCACCACGCCGAGGCGGCGGGCCTGCAGCTCCTGCGACTTGGGGCCGGGGATCGCGGTGACGATACGGCGCTCCTGCGGGACAGCGGTCATAGAGGGCTCCTGGGGGGTGTTTTCGGACGCACTTGTGTCTTTGTCCGCAGGCTAGGCCCGGGGGAGGGGGTAAGGCATGCTCCGTTCGGGAGTGGTGTCCGCGTGTCCTTGTCCGTGACGGCCATAGGAAGGACGCGGCACGTGCCTTCTTGGATCATGCCGGGGTACGGGCCGCCGGCGCCCCCGGCCACTAGATTGAGCGCGCAGCGCAGCGCAGTTACGGGCAGGGGGCAGGGGTTTCATGGACACCGACGGCACGCACGGCACCGACGCGAGGCGGGCGCCGGGCGCCGGGCACGTCCCCCGCCCGGCCGGCCCCCCGCCCGGCCTCCCCCCGAAGCCCTCCCGCGCCCCGAACACCGGCCCGACCCTCGCCGCCTGGCTGCGGACCCCGCGCACCTCCGACGGGCCGGGCGTCTGGTCCTACGGACACGTGCCGCGCGCCGCCGAGGAGCCCGAGCGCACCCCGACCCGCCAGCTGGTCAGCGGGGCGCTCATCGCACTGCTGGCCGGGCTGCTGCTGTGGTCGCTGCTCTGGAACGGCTACCTCGGCGGGTTCTGGCTCTGGCCGCTGTACATGTTCACCCCCGACTCCTGGGCCGGGACGCTCCCGTCCGTCGTGGCCGCGTACACCTGGTACGCCATCGTCGCGGTCACCCTGCTGATCGGCTTCGGGCGCCTGGGCCGCTGGCCCGAGCTGGGCGGCCGCCTGCTCGGCAGCCGCGCCCTGCGCGCCGCGAAGGCGGCCGTCCCGGCCCCCCGGGCGCCCGAGGCGGGCGGCCCCGAGGACCCGGCCGGATGGCCCGAGGTGCGGGAGGCCGGGATGGGGGAGGTGGCCGAGGTGCTCGGGGGGGAGGTCGGGGCCGGGCGGATGAACGACGTCGACTACGCCCGGATCCGGCGGGCCTGGGAGACCGTACGGGCCGAGCCCTCCCGCGCGCGGGCCTTCGCGGAAGCCGTGCGCACCAAGGGCGCCGGGGCCTGCGTGCACCCCTCCGGGGCCCGCGACCTGCCCGTGCGCGCCTCCCGGCACGACATGCTCGCCCGCCAGGTGCTGCTCGGCACGGCCGACGAGGGCGCGCGCAACCCCTACGCCCGGCGCGGCGTCGGCCTCGCGCTCGATCCTTCGGTGCTCGGGACCTCCCTGCTCGCGGTGGGCCCCTCCGGCGCGGGCAAGACCCGCCACCTCGTCCGGCCCGTCGTCGAGTCCCTCGCCCTGCAGGCACTGGCCGGCCAGGCCGCCGTCGTGGCCGTCGCCTCGGCCGGAGCCCAGCTCGGACCGGACGCCGCCTTCGACGTCGTCGTCCGCGTCGGGGACCCCGACTCCGTCTACGACCTCGACCTCTACGGCGGCACCACCGACCCGGACGAGGCCGCCACGCTGCTCGCCGAGGCCTTCGTCGGCGACATCCAGGGGACCGACGTACGCCGGGCCGCGACGGCCCTCGCCCAGTTGCTCGGGCCGTACCGCACGGCCCACGGCCGCTTCCCCCCGGTGCCCGAGCTGCGCGAACTGCTCGACCAGGTGCCCGGGCCCCTCGCCGCCCTGCGCGCCCGCCTCGAAGCCGCCGGAGCGCACGCGATGCTCCGCGAGCTCGACGCGCGCGAACGCCAGCACGGCGCCCACGGCGACCCCGGACCGGCGCTCGCCGGGCGGGTGGCGCTGCTGGACCGGCCCGCCTTCGCGGGGTTCTTCGACACCACCGGGCAGGGCAGACCGTTCTCGCTGCGGGCCCTCGAACACCCGCTGCGCGTACGCATCGACCTGCCCGAGCGCGGGCACGCCGACGCCTCCCGGATGCTGGCCCGGCTGCTGCTCGCCCAGTTCAACGCCGCGGCCGCCGCCCGCGCCGACCGCTCGCTCTTCGCCTTCCTCGCCTTCGACGACGCCTCGTACACCCTCACCCCCGAGACCGTCCGCGGCGTACAGCGGCTCCGCTCGGCGAACGCCGGGGTGCTGCTCACCCTGCGCACGCTGGATGACGTACCCGAGGCGCTGCGCA
Source organism: Streptomyces sp. NPDC051183 (assembly GCF_040682455.1). Lineage (NCBI taxonomy): Bacteria > Bacillati > Actinomycetota > Actinomycetes > Kitasatosporales > Streptomycetaceae > Streptomyces > Streptomyces sp. NPDC051183. The sequence goes on along the minus strand of NZ_JBFBBA010000005.1, from coordinate 56,662 downwards.
CGCCGCTGCTCGGCGCGGTCGGCTGCCGGATGGCCTTCTCCGGGGTCACCACCTGGGACGGGAAGCGGTTCGCCGAGGCCTGGGGCACCGAATGGGTGGAGACCCGTACCGTCACGCACCGGACGGTCTTCGCCGACCAGCCGCTGACCCGGGCCATCCACGCCTTCCGCAAGCTCGTCACCGGCAACGCCGTCACCACGGACGCGGTGACCGTTCGGCAGGAGGAGCGCGAGCGCTGGTCCCCCTCCGACCTGGCGCACGCCGTGCCGCCGGGGCACGCGGTCCTGTCGCTGACCACGGTGCGCGGGGAGCGGGCGGCCCCGCTGCTGGTCCGGCTCGCCGGAACCAGCTGAGCGGACCCGTACGAGGTGGCAGAATCGAGGGGAGCCGTTCGTACGACACGGCGAAATTCCCCCTCGCTCTCCCCTCCTGCTAAGGCGCCTGGTAACCGATGCCGCTCACCCTCGCCTCGCTCGTCCAGCACTCGGCGCTCAAACTCAGCGTCCGGGCGGGGGAGGGCCGACTCGACACCCCCGTGCGCTGGGCCCACGTCAGCGAGCTCGCCGACCCCGTCCCCTACATGGAGGGCGGGGAACTGCTCCTGATCACCGCCATGAAGCTGGACGCGGAGGACCCGCAGGAGATGCGGCGCTACGTGCGCCGGCTCGCGGCGGCGGGGGTCGTCGGCATCGGCTTCGCCGTCGGCGTCAACTACGAGGCCGTACCGGAAGCGCTGGTCGAGGCCGCGCGTGCGGAGGACCTGCCGCTGCTGGAGGTGCCCCGGCGGACGCCGTTCCTGGCGATCAGCAAGGCCGTCTCCGCAGCCCTCGCGGCCGACCAGTACCGGGCCGTCACGGCCGGCTTCGAAGCACAGCGGGAGCTGACCCGGGCCGCGCTGTCCGCCGACGGCCCCGCCGAGCTGCTCACCAGGCTCGCCGCGCACGTGCACGGCTGGGCCGCGCTGTACGACACCTCGGGCGCCGTCGTCGCGGCCGCGCCGGACTGGGCGGCCCGCCGCGCGGCCCGGCTCACGCCCGACGTGGAGCGGCTGCGGGAGCGGCCCGCGCCCGCCAGCGCGGTGGTCGGCGGGTCGGAGGACCGGGTCGAGCTCCAGTCCCTGGGCACGGGTCGGCGGGCGCGCGGCGCCCTCGCGGTCGGCACCGGCGCCCCGCTGGGCACGGCCGAGCGGTACGCCGTCCACTCCGCGGTGGCCCTCCTCACCCTCACGACGGAACGCTCCCGCTCGCTCCACGACGCGGAGTCCCGGCTCGGCGCCGCCGTACTGCGGCTCCTGCTGGCAGACGAGGCGGACCACGCGCGGGCCGTGGCCGGGGACCTGTACGGAGCCCTGCTGGAGGCCCCGTTCCGGCTGCTCGTGGCGGAGCCGGCGCTCTCGGGCACCGCGCAGCCGCAGGGCCTGGCGCTGCTCGCCGACGCGGTGGAGTCGGCGGCCGCCCGTACCGGCGAGGCGCTGCTGGTCGTGCCGGAGCCCGGCAGGCTGGTGGTCCTGGCGGCCGACGGCAGCTCCGCGGTGCAGGCGTGCGCCGATCACGCGGAGGCGATGGAATCGCGGCGCGCACTGGACGCGGGCGGGCCGGAGCCGGACGAGCTGGTGATCGGGCTGTCGGCGCCCGCGGGGCCGTCGGGCGTGGCGGCCGCCTTCAAACAGGCCGACCAGGCCCTCGCCGTGGCCAGGCGGCGCGGGCGGCCCATGGTGGAGCACGAGGACCTGGCCGTGGGATCGGTGCTCCCCCTGCTGGCGGACGACGCCGTACGGGCCTTCGCGGACGGCACCCTGCGGGCCCTGCGGGAGCACGACGAGAAGGGGCGCGGGGACCTGGTCGCCTCGCTGCACGCCTGGCTCTCCCGCCACGGCCAGTGGGACGCCGCCGCGGCCGACCTGGGCGTACACCGGCACACGCTGCGCTACCGGATGCGCCGGGTGGAGGAAATCCTGGGCCGCTCCCTGGACGACCCGGACGTTCGCATGGAGCTCTGGCTGGCCCTGAAGGCCACCTCGGCCCCGTCGTAGCCCGCGCCGGATCGCGGGGACCGCACGCGGGGCGCGTGCGACGACAGTGACAAAGCGGCGAAGGACGCGCCGCCGGCGCTCCATGCCGGACAAACGCCGAAACGCCGCCGGAGTCCTACGGTGGAGGGGACAGGACCCACCGCACAACTCCGAAGGGCCGGGATTCGCATGACTTCCACCCACGCCTTCTGGCTCGCCGGCCGCCAGGCCACCGGCGAGGACAGCTTCGACGTCCACTCCCCGTGGGACGGCCGGCTGGTCGGCACCGTCAGCGTGCCCACCGACGCGCAGGTCGAAGAGGCCGTGGCCGCGGCGCACGCCGCGACGGCGGAGTTCTCCGCGACCCCGGCCCACGTACGCGCCGCCGCCCTGGACCACGTCTCCCGGCGCCTCGCCGAGCGCACCGAGGAGATCGCCCTGCTGATCTCCGCGGAGAACGGCAAGCCCATCAAGTGGGCCCGCGGTGAGGTCGGCCGTGCGGTGTCCGTGTTCCGCTTCGCCGCCGAAGAGGCCCGCCGCTTCAACGGCGGAGAGGCCCAGCGCCTCGACACCGACGCCGGCGGCGTCGGCCGGCTCGCGCTGACCCGCCGCTTCGTCAAGGGCCCGGTCCTCGGCATCGCACCGTTCAACTTCCCGCTGAACCTGTGCGCCCACAAGGTGGCCCCGGCCATCGCCGTCGGCGCGCCGATCATCCTGAAGCCGGCCCCGGCCACCCCGCTCTCCGGTCTGATCCTCGGTGAGCTGCTCGCCGAGACCGACCTGCCCGCGGGCTCCTGGTCGGTCCTGCCGGTCGCCAACGACAAGATGCCGGCCCTGGTGAAGGACGAGCGCCTGCCCGTCATCTCCTTCACCGGCTCCGACACCGTCGGCTACGCCATCCAGCAGTCGGTGCCCCACAAGCACTGCACCCTGGAGCTCGGCGGCAACGCCGCGGCCGTCGTCCTGGACGACTGGTCCTCCGAGGCCGACCTCGACTGGGCCGCGACCCGCATCGCGACCTTCTCGAACTACCAGGCCGGCCAGTCCTGCATCTCCGTGCAGCGTGTGATCGCCGACGCCTCCGTCTACGACCGCCTCGTCGAGAAGGTCGTCGCGAAGGTCCAGGCCCAGGTCACGGGCGACCCGTCCGACTCCGCCACCGACGTCGGCCCCCTCGTCTCCGAGGACGCCGCCAAGCGCGTCGAGTCCTGGGTGGACGAGGCGGTCTCCGCCGGAGCCAAGCTGCTCAGCGGCGGCAAGCGCGAGGGTGCCTCGTACGAGCCCACCGTCCTCGCCGAGGTCCCGGACGGCGTCAAGCTCGCCACCGAGGAGGTCTTCGGCCCGGTTCTGACGCTGAAGCGGGTCGAGAACACCGACGAGGCCTTCGCCGCCGTCAACGACTCGAAGTTCGGCCTGCAGACCGGCGTCTTCACGCGGAACGTCCAGACCGCGTTCCGCGCCCACCGCGAGCTCCAGGTCGGCGGTGTGATCGTCGGCGACGCGCCGTCCTACCGCGCCGACCAGATGCCGTACGGCGGCGTCAAGCAGTCCGGCGTGGGCCGCGAGGGCGTGCGCTACGCGATGGACGACTACACGTACGAGCGGGTCCTGGTCCTCACGGGCCTCGACATCTGACCGACTCGGACGGCCGAAAGCCGACGGCCGGAGCCCACTGTGCGGGGGCTCCGGCCGTCCCCCTTTTCCGGACTGCCGGAAACGGGTACGACTCACAGGTAGCACCGGCCAGTAGGCCGGTACGACCGACTCCGGCGGCGAGGTGAGTCCCCGCATGTCCGCAACACAGCCCGTACAGCCCAAGGTGACCGAGCGCGAGGCACGGCAGGTCGCGGAGGCGGCCCGGGAGCAGGACTGGCGCAAGCCCAGCTTCGCCAAGGAACTGTTCCTCGGGCGCTTCCGCCTGGACCTGATCCACCCCCACCCGCTGCCCGCCGACGAGGACGTCCGGCGAGGCGAGGCCTTCCTGGCCCGGCTGCGGGAGTTCTGCGAAACGGCGCTCGCCGACGGGCTCGCGGCCCGCATCGAGCGCGAGGCGAAGATCCCCGACGAGACCGTGCGCGGGCTGAAGGAGCTCGGCGCGCTCGGCATGAAGATCGGCACCGAGTACGGCGGCCTCGGCCTGACCCAGGTGTACTACAACAAGGCGCTCGCCCTCGTCGGCTCGGTCAGCCCGGCCATCGGGGCGCTGCTCTCCGCCCACCAGTCGATCGGCGTACCGCAGCCCCTGAAGATGTTCGGCACGAAGGAGCAGAAGGACGCCTACCTGCCGCGCTGCGCCACCACGGCCATCAGCGCCTTCCTCCTCACCGAGCCCGACGTGGGCTCCGACCCGGCGCGCCTGGCCACCACGGCCGTCCCGGACGGCGAGGACGCGTACGTCCTCGACGGCGTGAAGCTGTGGACCACCAACGGGGTGGTCGCCGACCTCCTCGTGGTGATGGCCCGGGTGCCGAAGTCCGAGAACCACCGGGGCGGCATCACCGCCTTCGTCGTCGAGGCCGACTCGCCCGGCATCACCGTCGAGCACCGCAACGCCTTCATGGGCCTGCGCGGCCTGGAGAACGGCGTCACCCGCTTCCACGGGGTACGGGTCCCGGCCGGCCAGCGCATCGGAGCCGAGGGCGCCGGGCTCAAGATCGCGCTGACCACGCTCAACACCGGCCGGCTGTCGCTGCCCGCCATGTGCGTCGGCGCCGGGAAGTGGTGCCTGAAGATCGCCCGCGAATGGTCCGGGGTGCGGGAGCAGTGGGGCCGCCCGGTCGCTCGGCACGAGGCCGTCGGAGCGAAGATCTCCTTCATCGCGGCCACCACCTTCGCCCTCGAAGCGGTCGTGGACCTCGCCTCCCAGATGGCCGACGAGGACCGCAACGACATCCGCATCGAGGCCGCCCTCGCAAAGCTGTACGGCTCCGAGATGGCCTGCCTGATGGCCGACGAACTCGTCCAGATCCGCGGCGGGCGCGGGTTCGAGACCGCCGAGTCCCTGGCCGCCCGCGGCGAACGGGCCGTCCCCGCCGAGCAGATGCTCCGCGACCTGCGCATCAACCGGATCTTCGAGGGCTCGACGGAGATCATGCACCTGCTGATCGCCCGCGAGGCCGTCGACGCCCACCTTTCGGTCGCCGGCGACCTCATCGACCCCGAGAAGGCGCTCGGCGACAAGGCCAGGGCGGGCGCCAGGGCGGCCGGGTTCTACGCCCGCTGGCTGCCCAAGCTCGCCACCGGCGCGGGCCAGGTCCCCGGCACCTACCGCGCCTTCCACCCCGACGGCCACCCCGACCTCGCCACCCACCTGCGCTACGTCGAGCGCGGCGCCCGCAAACTCGCCCGCTCGACCTTCTACGCCATGTCGCGCTGGCAGGGCCGCATGGAGACCAAACAGGGCTTCCTCGGCCGCATCGTCGACATCGGCGCCGAACTGTTCGCCATGAGCGCGGCCTGCGTCCGCGCCGAGCACCTGCGCGCGACCGACGACCACGGTCGCGAGGCCTACCAGCTCGCCGACGCCTTCTGCCGGCAGTCCCGGCTCCGCGTCGAGGAGCTCTTCGGCCGGCTCTGGGACAACACCGACGAACTGGACCGCAAGGTCGTCGCGGGCGTCCTGTCCGGCACTTACACCTGGCTGGAGGAGGGCGTCCTCGACCCCTCGGGCGACGGCCCGTGGATCGCCGACGCCGCCCCCGGCCCCTCCGCACAGAAAAACGTGCACCGTCCCATTCGCTGACCTGCGATCATCGGCAGTCATAGGACGGATGTACGAGCACGAGTACGAGAGCTGGCGGACCGAGATGTCGACGGCCGTGGAAGACCGCAACAGCCGACGGCTGGCCTGGTGCGTGGCGCACTTGCTGCGCCACGCAACGGACCACATCGCCGCCGGCCTGCTCGACCGGCTCGACCGGCCGACCCGCAAGTACCTGTGCCGCGACGAATGGCTGCCCGCCTCGGCCGTCACCCTCCTGCTGCGCCACGGCAGCGCGGAGGACCGCGGCTACATCGCCCGCAACCCCCGCGTCGTCGGCCGGCCGCTGCCCGGCCTGCCCGGGCCCGCCCGCTACGCCCGGCGCCGGACCCCGCCCGGACTCCTGCCCGTGCTCGCCGCCGAGCTGGGCCGCGACCCCGCCGACGGGCCCCTCGGTGCCGAGGAACTGGTACGGCTGCTGCGCCGCCACGGCACGCACCGCCCGAGGGTCCCGCTCGGCATCCTCGCCCTCCCGCACGAACCCGACCCCGAGCTGCTGTGGATCGAGCACGCGCGGGATCCGCTGCCGCCCGGCTCCGTCGAGGCCCTGCTGCTCCGCGGCGGCCTCCCCCTGAACATCTCCCGGGGCCTGCTCGCCCTCCCGGGCGCGGCCCGGTCGTACGGGCCCTCCTGGTACCGGCCCGCCGTCCGCGCCGTACGGATGGGCCTTCTCACCCAGGGCGAGCTCGTCACCGACGTCCGCCCCGCCCGCCTCGCACTGCTGCTCGCCCGCCTCCCCGTGACCGGCGGCCTGCGCTGGACCCTGCCCGAACGGGCCGGGATGCTCACGGCCCTGCGCGCCGCCCTGGCCCCGCTGGGGGAGGACCCGCGCCTGTGGGCCGAACTGCTCCGGCACGCCCACACCTTCCGCGGCGGCCTGCCCGAGCTGGTGGCAGGGGTGCGCTACGCCTCCCTGCCCGAGCCGCCGGACGGGCCGCCGGTGCCCGGGCTGGCCGAGGCCGTGGCCCGCCTCGCCCCCTCCGCCGAGGAGCCCTCGGGGGACGTGGAGCGCGAACTCGCCCTGGCCAGCCTCGCCGTCCCCATGGAGACCGTCCAGGAGGACATCCGCTGGGTACGGGACTGCCTGGACCGCGGGCTGCTCACCGGCGCCGACGTGGTCCGGCACAAGCTGCCCGCCTGCTGGGCCCTCGACGAGGACCACTGGCTCGGCGACATCGACCACCCCGACCGGCACGACCGTCCCGAGGCCGTGCTGGCCGCGCGCGCGGAGGCGGACCGGCTGTTCGCGGTGGCCCTCGGCGACGACCCGGACGCCTGGTGGCGGGCCGCGCGGACACTCCCGGAATTCGCCGGAACGCTGCCGCACCTGCTCCTGCGGGTCACGGACGGGGGCTCCGTGTCCGAGCGCCCGTGAGTTGCGGCAACAATGGGGGCATGAGCGACCGTCCAGCCCCCCTCGCCGATCCGCACCTCCTCTTCGACCCCGCGGCCGGCCGCCGGGACATCGTCATCCTGGGGTCCACCGGATCCATCGGCACCCAGGCCATCGACCTCGCCCTGCGCAACCCGGACCGGTTCCGGGTGACCGCGCTGTCCGCCGCCGGCGGGCGCGTCGGGCTGCTGGCCGAGCAGGCCCGGCAGCTGCGCGTGAACGCCGTGGCCGTCGCGCGCGAAGACGTCGTACCGGCCCTGAAAGAGGCGCTGAGCGCCCAGTACCCGGCTTCCGAGCCGCTGCCCGAGATCCTGGCCGGGCCCGACGCGGCCGCCGAACTCGCGGCCTCCCCGTGCCACACCGTCCTCAACGGCATCACCGGTTCCATCGGCCTCGCGCCCACGCTCGCCGCGCTGCGGGCGGGCCGGACCCTGGCCCTCGCCAACAAGGAGTCGCTGATCGTCGGCGGCCCGCTGGTGAAGGCCCTCGCGAAGCCCGGCCAGATCATCCCGGTGGACTCCGAGCACGCGGCGCTGTTCCAGGCGCTCGCGGCCGGCACGCGCGCCGACGTCCGCAAGCTCGTGGTCACCGCCTCCGGCGGTCCCTTCCGCGGCCGCACCCACGCCGAGCTCGCCCACGTCACCGTCAAGGACGCCCTCGCGCACCCCACCTGGGCGATGGGCCCGGTGATCACCGTGAACTCGGCGACCCTGGTCAACAAGGGCCTGGAGGTCATCGAGGCCCACCTCCTCTACGACATCCCCTTCGACCGCATCGAGGTCGTGGTCCACCCGCAGTCCTACGTGCACTCCATGGTGGAGTTCACGGACGGCTCCACGCTGGCCCAGGCGACCCCGCCGGACATGCGCGGCCCGATCGCGATCGGCCTCGGCTGGCCCGAGCGGATCCCGGACGCGGCCCCCGCCTTCGACTGGACCAAGGCTTCGACCTGGGAGTTCTTCCCGCTGGACACCGAGGCCTTCCCCTCGGTGGGCCTGGCCCGGCACGTCGGTACCCTGGGCGGCACCGCGCCCGCCGTGTTCAATGCGGCGAACGAGGAGTGCGTAGAGGCGTTCCTGGCCGGTCGGCTGCCGTTCACAGCAATCATGGATACGGTCTCTGCCGTGGTCGATGAGCACGGGACGCCGGACGCGGGAACTTCCCTCACCGTCGCGGACGTCCTTGAAGCGGAGACCTGGGCCAGGGCCCGGGCACGGGAGATGGCGGCGCGGGCCGCAGTGGAGGCGGGCGCATGACGGCACTCATGACGGTGATCGGGATACTGATCTTCGTCTTCGGCCTGCTCGTCTCGATCGCCTGGCACGAGCTCGGCCACCTCTCCACGGCCAAGCTCTTCGGCATCCGCGTGCCGCAGTACATGGTCGGCTTCGGCCCGACCATCTGGTCGCGCCACAAGGGCGAGACCGAGTACGGGATCAAGGCCATCCCCATGGGCGGCTACATCCGGATGATCGGCATGTTCCCGCCGGGCGAGGACGGCAAGGTCACCGCCCGGTCGACCTCGCCCTTCCGCTCGATGATCGAGGACGCGCGCTCGGCGGCGTACGAGGAGCTGAAGCCCGGGGACGAGACGCGGCTCTTCTACACGCGCAAGCCGTGGAAGCGCGTCATCGTGATGTTCGCCGGTCCCTTCATGAACCTGGTGCTCGCGCTGGCGATCTTCTTCGGGGTCTGGATGACCTTCGGGCTGAGCCAGACGACCACCCAGGTCGCGAGCGTCTCGCCCTGCGTGATCCAGCAGAGCGAGAAGCGCGAGATCTGCAGGGACGGCGACCCGGTGGCCCCCGCCAAGGCCGCCGGCCTGCGGGCGGACGACCGCATCACGGCCTTCAACGGCCACAAGGTGGCCGACTGGGCCACCCTGCAGAAGCGGATCCGCGACACCGTGGGCCCGGCCACCGTCACCGTCCTGCGCGACGGCCAGCAGGTCACCCTCCCGGTGAACCTGATCGAGAACAAGGTCGCCAAGACGGACGGCCACGGCGGGTACCTCAAGGGCGAGTACGTGACGGCCGGCTGGCTCGGCTTCAGCCCCAAGAGTGAAATCGCCCCGCTCGGCTTCGGCCAGTCCGTGGAGCACTTGGGCGAGGTCGTCGACAACAGCGTGCAGGGGCTGCTCAGGCTCCCCGCCAAGGTCCCGGCCCTGTGGAACGCGGCCTTCAGCGGTGCCGAGCGCGAGCAGGACTCCCCGATGGGCATCGTCGGAGCGGCCCGGATCAGCGGCGAGATCGCGACCCTGGACATCCCGGCCGAGCAGCGGCTGGTGTTCTTCCTCCAGCTCGTCGGGTTCTTCAACCTCTCGCTGTTCCTCTTCAACATGCTCCCGCTCCTGCCGCTGGACGGCGGGCACATCGCGGGCGCCCTGTGGGAGTCGCTGCGGCGCGCGGTGGCCAAGGTCTTCCGGCGCCCCGACCCGGGTCCGTTCGACGTGGCGAAGCTGATGCCCGCCGCCTATGTGGTGGCCGGGATCTTCATCTGCTTCACGACGCTCGTGCTCATCGCCGACGTGGTGAACCCGATCAAGATCACCTAGTACGTCCCGTTGTCGCATCACGGGTACCGGAGCCGGGCACGCATCGTGCCCGGCTCCCTACGTTCGGGTGGTGCACCCCCTCGGATGCGCGGGGCGCGCGTTGATTGGCGTAATCTCGAAGGCTGGAGCCCGCCGATCTCGGGACCTTGATCCACACCTTGGGGTTGCACAGCAGATGACTGCCATCTCTCTCGGAATGCCGGCCGTGCCGACGAAGCTTGCCGACCGCAGGGTCAGCCGCAAGATCCAGGTCGGTTCCGTGGCCGTCGGTGGCGACGCACAGATCTCGGTGCAGTCGATGACCACCACCCGGACCTCCGACATCGGGGCGACGCTCCAGCAGATCGCAGAGCTGACCGCCTCCGGCTGCGACATCGTCCGCGTCGCCTGCCCGACGCAGGACGACGCCGACGCGCTCGCGGTGATCGCGAAGAAGTCGAACATCCCGGTCATCGCCGATATCCACTTCCAGCCGAAGTACGTCTTCGCCGCGATCGACGCCGGCTGCGCGGCCGTCCGCGTGAACCCGGGCAACATCAAGCAGTTCGACGACAAGGTCAAGGAGATCGCGCGGGCCGCCAAGGACGCGGGCACCCCGATCCGGATCGGCGTCAACGCCGGCTCGCTCGACGCGCGGCTGCTGAAGAAGTACGGCAAGGCCACCCCCGAGGCGCTGGTCGAGTCCGCGCTGTGGGAAGCCTCCCTCTTCGAGGAGCACGGCTTCAGCGACATCAAGATCTCGGTCAAGCACAACGACCCGGTCGTCATGGTCAACGCCTACCGCCAGCTGGCCGCCCAGTGCGAGTACCCGCTGCACCTCGGCGTCACCGAGGCCGGCCCGGCCTTCCAGGGCACCATCAAGTCCGCCGTCGCCTTCGGCGCGCTGCTCTCCGAGGGCATCGGCGACACCATCCGCGTCTCCCTCTCCGCCCCGCCGGTCGAGGAGATCAAGGTCGGCACCCAGATCCTGGAGTCGCTGAACCTCAAGCCGCGCCGCCTGGAGATCGTTTCCTGCCCGTCCTGCGGCCGCGCCCAGGTGGACGTCTACAAGCTGGCCGAGGAGGTCACGGCGGGCCTGGAGGGCATGGAGGTACCGCTGCGCGTCGCGGTCATGGGCTGCGTCGTCAACGGCCCCGGCGAGGCCCGTGAGGCCGACCTCGGCGTCGCCTCCGGCAACGGCAAGGGCCAGATCTTCGTGAAGGGCGAGGTCATCAAGACCGTCCCCGAGTCGAAGATCGTCGAGACCCTCATCGAAGAGGCGATGAAGATCGCCGAGCAGATGGAGAAGGACGGCGTCATGTCGGGCGAGCCGACGGTTGCCATCGGCGTCTGATCCGGTCACGGCCCCCGGCCACCGGCCCGATCCCCGCGCTCCGCCCCGGCCCCGTTCCCGCAGCTCGCGGGCGGGGCCGGGGCCTTTTCGTGACCCGGGGCGCACGGCATCCGCCGACGGCTGCGGGTACAGTTCGGAGATCAGCAGACTTGCATGGTGAGGCCCCAGTGTTGACGCAGACCACGACCCGGGTCCTTGAGCCCAGTGATCTCGACGCCGCGCTCGAAATCCTCGGACGCGAGCCGGTCGAGAACGCCTTCGTCACCTCGCGGGTCCAGGTCGCCGGACTCGACCCCTGGCGCCTGGGCGGCGAGATGTGGGGCTGGTACGCCGACGGCGAGCTCCGCTCCCTCTGCTACGCCGGCGCCAACCTGGTCCCCGTCTGCGCCGGACCCGACGCCGTCCGCGCCTTCGCCGACCGGGCCCGCCGCACCGGCCGGCGCTGCTCCTCCATCGTGGGCCCCGCCGAGGCCACCCGGCTGCTGTGGCAGCTCCTGGAGCCCAGCTGGGGACCGGCCCGCGACGTCCGCTCCCACCAGCCGCTCATGGTCACCGAGCAGCCGTCCACCGAGGTCCGGCCCGACCCGCTGGTGCGCCGGATCCGCAAGGACGAGATGGACCTGATCATGCCCGCCTGCGTGGCCATGTTCACCGAGGAGGTCGGCATCTCCCCGATGGCCGGCGACGGCGGTCTGCTCTATCAGGCCCGGGTCGCCGAACTCGTCTCCACCGGCAGGTCCTTCGCCCGCATCGAGGACGGCAAGGTCGTCTTCAAGGCCGAGATCGGCGCCGCCACCCGCCGCGCCTGCCAGATCCAGGGCGTCTGGGTGGCCCCCGAGTTCCGCGGCCGCGGCCACTCCGAGACCGGCATGGCCGCCGTGGTCGAGTACGCGCTGAGGGACGTGGCGCCCGTGGTCAGCCTCTACGTCAACGACTTCAACGCCGCCGCACGGGCGGCGTACCTGCGCGTGGGCTTCCGCGAGGTGGGCGCGTTCATGAGCGTGCTCTTCTAGGACCAGGCCCCGGACCCGGCCGGACCGAGCCGGACCCGACAGGACGGGATGCCTCGCCGCCAGGGCATACCGGCAGGCCGGGGCCGCCCAGTAAGGTCACCCGCATGATGCCTACGCCCGGGGTCGACGACCCCGACCGGCCCGCCGGACTCCGCATCGGGCCCTTCGACCTCGCCCGCCGCGTGGACGAGGCCCTGCGCGTGCAGGCCCTGGCCTTCGGGCTCAGCGAGGAGGAGGTCGGCATCCGGCGCTACATCGTCCAGCGCCACATGACCTGCCGCGGCGCCCGCGCGCTCGGCGCCTTCACCGAGGACGAGGCGCTGGCCGGCTTCGTCTACGGAATGCCGAACGACCGCACCCACTGGTGGTCCACCGTCGTCGAGCCCTACCTGCGGGCCGGCGGCCACGACGACTGGCTCGACGGCTCCTTCGTCATCACCGAACTGCACGTCCACCCCGGGTTCCAGGGCCACGGCGTCGGCCGCGCGCTCATCACCCGGATCACCGACGGCGCCGACGAGCCGCGCTCGATCCTCTCCGCCATCGACACCGACAGCCCGGCCCGCGGGCTCTACCGCGCCCTCGGCTACACGGACCTCGCCCGCCAGGTCCACTTCCCGAGCGCGAGCCTCCCGTACGCCGTCATGGGCGCACCGCTGCCGCTGACCAGGCGCTGAATTCGATTTCGGGGCCCGGGCGACCCCCGGTAGCCTCCCGTCCCATGTCGACGCATCACGTTCAGCGCATGTCCAGCCTCCTGGCCAAGACCCTCCGCGAGGATCCGGCCGACGCCGATACCCTCAGCCACCGCCTCCTGGTCCGCGCCGGGTACGTCCGGCGCAGCTCGGCCGGTGTGTGGACCTGGCTGCCGCTCGGCAAGCGGGTCCTGGACAACGTCTCGCGCATCGTCCGCGAGGAGATGGACGCGATCGGGGCCCAGGAGGTGCTGCTCCCGGCGCTGCTGCCGAAGGAGCCGTACGAGGTCAGCGGTCGCTGGTCGGAGTACGGGGACCTGCTGTTCCGGCTCAAGGACCGCAAGGGCGCGGACTACCTCCTCGGACCCACGCACGAGGAGATCTTCACCCTGCTGGTGAAGGACCAGTGCACGTCCTACAAGGACCTGCCGGTCATGCTCTACCAGATCCAGACCAAGTACCGGGACGAGGCGCGGCCCCGGTCGGGCGTGCTGCGCGGCCGCGAGTTCCAGATGAAGGACTCCTACTCCTTCGATGTGAGCGACGAGGGCCTGGTGGAGTCCTACCGGCTCCACCGCGAGGCCTACGTACGCATCTTCGAGCGGCTCGGCCTGGACCACCGCATCGTGTCCGCGGTGTCCGGGGCGATGGGCGGATCGGCCTCGGAGGAGTTCCTGGCCCCGGCGCAGGCGGGCGAGGACACCTTCGCGGACTGTCCCTCCTGCGACTACGCGGCGAACACGGAGGCGGTGACCTTCGCCCTGGCCCCGGTGGAGGGCGAACACGGCCCGGTCGAGGAGCTCGACACCCCCGACACCCCGACCATCGAGTCCCTGGCCGCACTGCTCGGCGTACCGGCGTCGGCCACGCTGAAGAACCTCCTGGTGAAGGTGGACGGCGAGATCGTCGCCGTGGGCGTGCCCGGGGACCGCGAGGTCGACCTCGGCAAGCTGGGCGAGCACCTGGCCCCGGCGGTGGTGGAGTTGGTGACGGCGGAGGACTTCGCCGACCGGCCGGACCTCGTACGGGGCTACGTCGGCCCGCAGGGCCTGGACAAGGTCCGCTACCTCGCCGACCCCCGCGTGGCGCCCGGCACTTCATGGGTGACCGGGGCCAACAAGGCCGACACGCACGCCCGGAACGTGGTCTGCGGGCGGGACTTCGAGGTGGACCGGTACCTGGACGTGGTGGTCGTCGAGCCCGGCGACCCGTGCCCCTCCTGCGGCTCCGGCCTGAGCCTGGACCGGGCGATCGAGATCGGCCACATCTTCCAGCTCGGGCGCAAGTACGCCGACGCGTTCGGTCTCGACGTGCTGGGGCGCGAGGGCAAGCCGGTCCGCGTCACGATGGGCTCGTACGGCATCGGCGTCTCCCGGGCGGTGGCGGCGCTGGCCGAGCAGACGGCCGACGGACGAGGCCTGTGCTGGCCGGCCGCGGTGGCCCCGGCGGACGTGCACGTGGTCGCGGCGGGCAAGGCCGTGCCGCTCGCGCTGGCGGAGGAGGCGGCGAGCGCCCTGGCCGCCTCGGGCCTGCGGGTCCTGCTGGACGACCGGCCGGGGCTCTCCCCGGGGGTCAAGCTCACGGACGCGGAGCTGATCGGCGTGCCGTGGATCCTGGTGGCGGGCCGCCGCTCCGCGGAGTCGGTGGTCGAGCTCCAGAACCGCGCCGCGGGCACCCGCGAGGAGCTCCCGCTCGCGGAGGCCCTCGCCCGCCTGACCTGACCCGCCGGCGGCGCCGCTGCCGGGGCTCTGCCGAAAGGCGGCATCAGCCCAAATCCAGCCTCGCCGGTGTTTGAGAGGGAGTCCCCCCGGACGGAGTCCGGGGGAGGGTCCGGGAGGAGCCCGGGGCTGGGCTCCGCGCAGCGGTCTACCCGCGCGGCTGCTCCGGACCCGGCTCCGCCGACGGCTGGGGCTGGGGCTCGGGCGTCGGCTCCGGCTGGGGCCCGGGCTCCGGCTCCGACGGCGCAGCCGAACCGGCAGGCGGCGTGGCGCGTTCGAGGAAGCGCAGGAGCTCCACCGGGAACGGCAGGACCACCGTGGAGTTCTTCTCCGCCGCGACCGCCACCACGGTCTGGAGCAGCCGCAGCTGGAGCGCCGCGGGCTGGTCGGACATCACCGCGGCGGCCTCGGCCAGCTTGTGCGAGGCCTGGAGCTCCGCATCGGCGTTGATCACCCGCGCCCGCCGCTCGCGGTCCGCCTCCGCCTGCCGGGCCATCGACCGCTTCATCGTCTCCGGCAGGGACACGTCCTTGATCTCGACCCGGTCGATCTGCACGCCCCACCCCACGGCCGGGCTGTCGATCATCAGCTCCAGACCCTGGTTGAGCATCTCCCGGTTGGAGAGCAGGTCGTCCAGGTCCGACTTTCCGATGATCGACCGCAGTGAGGTCTGTGCCATCTGCGACACGGCGAAGCGGTAGTCCTCCACGGCCACGATCGCGTTCGCCGGATCGACGACCTTGAAGTACACGACCGCGTCCACGCGCACGGTGACGTTGTCCCGGGTGATGCCCTCCTGGGCCGGCACCGGCAGCGTCACGATCTGCATGTTCACCTTCCGCAGCCGGTCCACACCGGGGACGATCACGGTGAATCCGGGCCCGCGGATGCTCTCCCGCAGCCGACCGAAGCGGAAGACCAGGCCCCGCTCGTACTGCTTCACCACCCGGGCCGCGGCGCCCACGTAGAACGCGACGCCCACGCCGGCGGCGATTCCCGCTGTCAGCAGTTCTTCGACCATGACGGCCCCCTGCCGGACATACCTCTTTACCTACGGTATGCCCTACAGCCAGCCCGCGAACTCCAGCAGCAGCTCCGCGTCCTGCCGCCGTCCCGCGGCCAGGGCCCGGTTCCCGGACTCGACCGCCCGGAACAGCGTCCAGCCCCGCAGCCGGTCCCGGTCCACCTCCAGTGAGTCGGCCAGCTTGTTCACCCGCCGCCGGGCCCCCGCCGCCCCCGCCGAGGAGGCGACCTGGTCCTCCAACCGGTCCCGGACCAGCCGCGCCAGGTCGTACGCCCGCTCGCCCACCAGCGGGTCCGGACCCACCGCGAGCCACGGCGCCCGGTCGCCCGCCAGCACCTTGCCCTGACGGAAGTTCCCGTGCAGCAGCAGTTCCTCACCGGGTACGGCCGTCAGCTCCTCGCGGACCGCGAGGGCGACGGCGGCCAGCGCCGCGGCCTCCGGTTCGGCCTTGCGCAGGGCCGCGGCCTGCCGGTCGGTGCGCTGCGCCACCGTCTCCCAGGCGTGGCCCTCCGGTGCGGCCACCCACAGCCTGCGCAGGGTCCCGCTGGCCTCCAGCAGCGCCTTGGCCTCGGGCAGCGACCGCAGCGACACCTCGGGGTGCAGCCGCTCCAGCAGCAGCCCCCCGTCCTCGGCGTGGTGCCGCGAGTCGAGGATCCGTACGGCCCCGAACCCGGCCCAGTGCGCCAGCGCGGCCAGCTCCCGGTCGGGGCGGGCGTGCGGCGGGGCCAGCTTCAGCGCGGCCGGGGTCCCGTCGGCGTACCGGACGAGCAGCACCAGGCTGCTGCGGCCGCCGGGGGCCTGCACCCGCTGGGCCCGTACATCACGCCGGGCCAGCGCGGCCTCCGCCAATCGGGGCAACTGCCCCAGCCAGTCGGTGTCCTGAGCGGATTCCGGCGTCTCGCCGAGCGCCCGTACCAGCCGCTGCGGCGGTTCGAAAGCCATGCGTGCGTGTTCCCTTTCAGCTGAGCTGCGCTCATCGCGCTCCGATCAGCGCTTTTCCGTGAGCCCTGGGAAGGCTACGCCGACACCGCGCCAGCGTGCGGCCCGCACGGCCGCGGCGCTCAGCGCGTCGGCCGCCTCGCGGCGCAGCGGGCCATCCGCCGCACGCACCAGATCGGAGTACGCGCCCGCCACCCGGTCCTCGATCTCGGCGGCCAGCCGCTCGGCGTCGGCGGGCGTGCGCACCGTGAACGGCAGGGTGTACGCGGCCTCCGCCGGCCGGGGCGAACCGCCCATCTCGCGCACCGCGCGGGCCAGCGCGTCGCGGCGGGCCAGGTGGCCGCCGTACGCATCGCGGGCCTCGCCCTGGCGGGCCGCGGCCGCCCGGGCGCCGATCACGCCGTAGCCGTACGCGGCCGCGTGCTCGGCGGCGAGCGCCGACTGCGCGGCCTCCAGGGGGTGGTTCGCGGGGGAGGGCTCGGGCTTCACGCGGTGTCTCCCGGGGTCGAGGTCAGCAGGTACGCGTGCACATGGCCACAGGCGGCCACCGAGGCCAGCATCCGGGCCAGCTCCCCGGGGGCGCCCGCCAGCGCGATGGTCCGCTCCTCGGCCAGGCTCCGCTCGGCGTCCGCGAGCCCGGTCAGGGCGTCGGCGGGCTTCGGGGGGACGGGCCCGCCGCTCGGCGCCGCGGACGGCGCGGCCGTACCGGCCGGCGCGCCGGAGGCCTTCCCGGCCGAACCGGCGCCCGAACCGGCGCCCGAACCGGCGCCCGAGCCCCGGTCCGCCGTGGCGAGGGCGGCGGCGTGCGCCGCGACCGCCGTACGCAGCGGGGCGAGGCGCTGCGCGAGGGCCGGATGGGCGGCGGTGGTCGCGTCGTAACGTTCCAGCAGCCGCTCGCTGTCACGAACAGCCGTCTCGCGCATCCGCCGTTCGAGTGGAATCCCGAAGTCCTCGTCGGCAGGGCTCCCCTCGGAGCAGCCGGTGAGCAGCACGGCGCCGGCCGCGCCGGCGGCGCCGGCGAGCAGGCTCCTTCGCGAGGGCCGCAAAGGCATGGTCCAGGGCACGGGGACGTCCTCGGGGTGATGGCGGGGGCAGGTGTGATCACCGTACCCGGGGCCCTGTCCACAGGGCGGACGGCAACACCCTCCGCGACCGGATACCCTTTGTCCTGACGCACGACGGAAACCACAACAGCACACGCGGCCGAGGAGTCACCCGGATGAGCACCCCCCAGAGCGACAGGCTGCGCGGACTGCTGGAGCCGCTCGTCGCCGCCAAGGGCCTGGACCTCGAGGACATCGAGATGTCCAAGGCGGGCAAGCGCCGCATGCTGCGCATCATCGTGGATTCCGACGAGGGCGTGGAGCTGGACGCGTGCGCCGAGCTGAGCCGCGAGGTCTCCGACCTGCTCGACGAGACCGATGTGATGGGTGAGGACGAGTACGTCCTCGAAGTGAGCTCGCCGGGCGCGGACCGCCCGCTGACCGAGCACCGTCACTACGTACGGGCTATCGGCCGTCTCGTGAAGTTCCAGCTGGAGCCGGGCGGGGAAGTCATCGCCCGCATCATCGACATCGACGACGAGGGCATGGACCTCGAAGTCCCGGGCGTGAAGGGCCGCAAGGCGACCGCCCGGCGCATCGCATTCACCGACATCGCCAAGGCGCGTGTCGAGATCGAGTTCAACCGCAAGGACAAGAAGGAAGAGGAGGCGTAGCCGTGGACATCGACATGAGTGCCCTGCGGGGTCTGGTCCGGGAGAAGGAGATCTCCTTCGACCTGCTCGTCGAAGCGATCGAGTCGGCCCTCCTCATCGCGTACCACCGCACCGAGGGAAGCTTCCGGCGCGCACGCGTGGAGCTGGACCGCACCAATGGCCACGTCGTCGTATGGGCGACGGAGGACCCGCGGGATCTGGAAGAGGGCCAGGAGGCCAAGGAGTTCGACGACACCCCGTCGGACTTCGGCCGCATCGCCGCGACGACCGCCAAGCAGGTGATCCTGCAGCGTCTGCGCGACGCCGAGGACGACCTGACCTTCGGCGAGTTCGCCGGCCGTGAGGGCGACGTCATCACCGGCGTCGTGCAGCAGGGCAAGGACCCGAAGAACGTCCTCGTCGACATCGGCAAGCTCGAGGCCATCCTGCCGGTGCAGGAGCAGGTCCCCGGCGAGGAGTACACGCACGGCATCCGCATCAAGGCGTACGTCGTGCGGGTGGCGAAGGGTGTCCGCGGTCCGTCCGTGACCCTGTCGCGCACCCACCCCAACCTGGTCAAGAAGCTGTTCGCGCTGGAGGTCCCGGAGATCGCCGACGGCAGCGTCGAGATCTGCGCCATCGCCCGTGAGGCCGGTCACCGCACCAAGATCGCCGTACGGTCCACCCGCTCGGGCCTGAACCCGAAGGGCGCCTGCATCGGCCCGATGGGCAGCCGCGTGCGCAACGTGATGGCCGAGCTGCACGGCGAGAAGATCGACATCGTCGACTGGTCGGACGACCCGGCGGAGATGGTCGCGAACGCGCTGTCACCCGCCCGGGTGAGCAAGGTCGAGGTCGTGGACTGGGATTCCCGCTCCGCCCGGGTGACCGTGCCCGACTACCAGCTGTCGCTGGCCATCGGCAAGGAGGGCCAGAACGCCCGCCTCGCCGCCCGCCTCACCGGCTGGCGCATCGACATCCGTCCCGACACCGAGACGACCCCGGACGGCGACCGGGACCGGGGCCGGGACGGGGAATAAACCGGTACCGCCCGGGGCTACCCGGGCGGTAGACAGGTACCACAACAGAGTCCTGCAACGGGCGCGGCCGCCCGCCGCCGAGGTTTGGGCGGCAAGCCGCGACGTAATGGATCACGACAACATCCGTTCGATTTTTCACCTGAAGGGGTGAGGTCGGTACGGGGAGGTAGACTTAGGCGTGTCTGGCCGGACGCAAGCCCGCGCATGCCCCGAACGCACCTGTGTGGGGTGTCGGGAGCGAGCGGCCAAGAGCGATCTGCTGCGCATCGTGGCGATCAGTGACGAATGCGTCGCCGATCCTCGCGGTACGCTGCCCGGCCGGGGTGCCTATGTGCACCCTGCCGTGGTCTGCCTCGACCAGGCGGTTCGTCGCCGGGCGTTCCCCCGGGCCCTCAGGTCCGCAGGAGCACTCGACACGACGGCACTCCGCAAAGCCGTGGCCGGTGAGGCCGGGGCGACACCGTAAGACGTAGAACGGCACGGATACCCCGTGCGGTCAGGTACCTCGCGAGTTGGAAGTAGGTCGAGATTGCGATGAGCACTCGATGAGTACGCGATGAGTACGCCCATGAAGTAGCAACGGTCCGGCGTAACCCGGACCTAAAAGGAGCGAAGTGGCTAAGGTCCGGGTATACGAACTCGCCAAGGAGTTCGGAGTTGAGAGCAAGGTCGTCATGGCCAAGCTCCAGGAACTCGGTGAGTTCGTCCGTTCGGCGTCCTCGACGATCGAGGCGCCGGTTGTGCGCAAGTTGACCGACGCACTGCAGGGGCCCGGCGGCAACGCCGGCAAGTCCGCTGCCAAGCCGGGCGCGCCCCGTAGCGCCGCGCCCGCAAAGCCCGGGGCCCCGACCCCGGGTCCCGCACGTCCCGCTGCCCCGAAGCCCGGTGCACCGGCCCCCAAGCCGGTCGTCGCAGAGGCTCCGGCCGCCGCGGCGCCCGCCCCGGTGACTCCGGCCGCCTCCGGCCCGCGTCCCGGCCCGAAGGCCCCGGCCGCCCCGAAGCCCGCTCCGGCGGCTCCCGTGGCGACCGAGTTCTCCGCGCCGCCGGCGGCTCCCGCCGCCCCGGCGCGCACCGAGCGTCCCGCCGCCGCGGCTCCCGGCCCCCGTCCGGCGCAGCAGCGTCCGGCGCAGGGTCAGGGCGGCCAGGCCGGCGCCCGTCCCGGCGCCCCGCGCCCGGCCGGTGCTACCCCCCAGGCGCAGCGGCCCGCCGGTGCCCCCGGCTCCGCGGCCCCGCGTCCCCAGGGCGCCCGTCCGGCCGGTCCCCGTCCGGGCAACAACCCCTTCACCTCTGGTGGCTCCACCGGCATGGCGCGCCCGCAGGCGCCCCGTCCGGCCGGCGCTCCCCGTCCCGGTGCCCCCGGCGCCGGCGGCGGCCAGGGTGCTCCCCGTCCGCAGGGCGGTCCCGGCGGCGCTCCGCGTCCCCAGGGCCAGGGTGCGGGCCGTCCGACCCCGGGCGGCATGCCCCGTCCGCAGGGCGGCGCCCCGCGTCCTGGTGGTGCTCCCGGCGGCAACCGTCCGAACCCGGGCATGATGCCGCAGCGTCCCGCTGCCGGTGGTCCCGGTCCCCGTCCCGGTGGCGGCCCCGGTGGCCGTGGTCCCGGTGCGGGCGGTCCCCGTCCCGGCGGCGGCGCAGGCCGTCCCGCGGGCGGCGGCTTCGCCGGCCGTCCGGCCGGTCCGGGCTCGCGTCCCGGCGGCGGTGGCGGCTTCGGCGGCCCGCGTCCCGGTGGCGGCGGCTTCGGTGGCGGTCCGGCCGGTGCCGGTGGCGGCGGTCGTCCCGGCTTCGGCGGGCGTCCCGGCGGTCCCGGTGCCCGTGGTGGCACGCAGGGCGCGTTCGGCCGTCCCGGCGGTCCGGCCCGTCGTGGTCGCAAGTCGAAGCGTCAGAGGCGCCAGGAGTACGAGGCCATGCAGGCCCCGTCCGTCGGCGGCGTGATGCTGCCGCGCGGTGGCGGCGAGACCGTGCGCCTGTCGCGCGGTGCGTCCCTCACCGACTTCGCGGAGAAGATCAACGCCAACCCGGCGTCGCTCGTCGCCGTGATGATGAACCTCGGCGAGATGGTCACTGCCACGCAGTCCGTCTCCGACGAGACGCTCGAAATGCTGGCCGGCGAGATGAACTACGTCGTCCAGATCGTCAGCCCGGAGGAAGAGGACCGCGAGCTCCTCGAGGGCTTCGACATCGAGTTCGGTGAGGATGAGGGTGGCGAGGAGTTCCTCGTCGCGCGTCCGCCGGTCGTGACCGTCATGGGTCACGTCGACCACGGTAAGACCCGACTGCTCGACGCCATCCGCAAGACGAACGTCGTTGCGG
Organism: Streptomyces sp. NPDC051183; assembly: GCF_040682455.1. Classification (NCBI taxonomy): domain Bacteria; kingdom Bacillati; phylum Actinomycetota; class Actinomycetes; order Kitasatosporales; family Streptomycetaceae; genus Streptomyces; species Streptomyces sp. NPDC051183. The sequence continues at coordinate 35,179 of NZ_JBFBBA010000005.1, read as the reverse complement.
GCGAGGCCGGCGGCATCACGCAGCACATCGGTGCGTACCAGGTCAGCGCCCAGGTCAACGACGAAGACCGCAAGATCACCTTCATCGACACCCCGGGTCACGAGGCGTTCACCGCCATGCGCGCCCGTGGTGCGAAGTCGACCGACATCGCGATCCTCGTGGTCGCGGCCAACGACGGCGTCATGCCGCAGACGATCGAGGCGCTCAACCACGCCAAGGCCGCCGGCGTCCCGATCGTCGTCGCGGTCAACAAGATCGACGTCGAGGGTGCCGACCCGGTCAAGGTGCGCGGTCAGCTCACCGAGTTCGGTCTGGTCGCCGAGGAGTACGGCGGCGACACGATGTTCGTCGACATCTCCGCCAAGCAGGGTCTGCACATCGACTCCCTGCTCGAGGCCGTCGTCCTCACCGCCGACGCCTCGCTCGACCTGCGCGCCAACCCGGAGCAGGACGCTCAGGGTATTGCGATCGAGTCCCACCTCGACCGCGGCCGCGGTGCCGTTGCCACCGTCCTCGTCCAGCGCGGTACCCTCCGCGTCGGCGACACGATGGTCGTGGGCGACGCCTACGGCCGAGTGCGCGCCATGCTCGACGACAAGGGCAACAACGTCGAGGAAGCGGGTCCGTCGACCCCCGTCCTGGTCCTGGGTCTCACCAACGTCCCCGGCGCCGGCGACAACTTCCTCGTCGTGGACGAGGACCGTACGGCCCGTCAGATCGCCGAGAAGCGTGCTGCGCGCGAGCGCAACGCCAACTTCGCCAAGCGCGTCCGTCGCGTGTCCCTCGAGGACCTCGACTCCGTGCTCAAGGCCGGTCTGGTCCAGGAACTCAACCTCATCATCAAGGGCGACGCGTCCGGTGCGGTCGAGGCTCTCGAGTCCTCGCTGCTCCAGCTCGACGTCGGTGAAGAGGTCGACATCCGGGTCCTGCACCGCGGTGTGGGTGCGGTCACCGAGTCCGACATCTCGCTGGCGATGGGCTCCGACGCCATCGTCATCGGTTACAACGTCCGTGCGGCCGGCCGTGCCGCGCAGATGGCGGACCGCGAGGGCGTCGACGTCCGCTACTACTCGGTGATCTACCAGGCCATCGAGGAGATCGAGGCGGCCCTGAAGGGTCTCCTCAAGCCGGAGTACGAAGAGGTCGAGCTCGGTACGGCGGAGGTCCGCGAGATCTTCCGCTCGTCCAAGCTGGGCAACATCGCGGGTGTCCTCATCCGCTCCGGCGAGGTCAAGCGCAACACCAAGGCGCGCCTGCTGCGCGATGGCAAGGTCATCGCGGAGAACCTCAACATCTCCGGTCTGCGCCGCTTCAAGGACGACGTCACCGAGATTCGCGAAGGCTTCGAGGGCGGTATCAACCTCGGCAGCTACAACGACATCAAGATCGACGACGTCATCGCGACGTACGAGATGCGCGAGAAGCCCCGCGCGTAAGCGCGAGGCGGTTCGCACCGTGTCGTAACTCGTAACACCGGGGCCGGTCGGCGGAATATCCGTCGATCGGCCCCGGCCGTTGCGTGTACGGTTCTGGTGACCCTGCCGCGCGACGGCCGGCAGGCCACCGAACCCGCACCGGCGGGATATCCGGAACTGCATGTACGTGGGGACTCTGTCCTTCGATCTGCTCCTCGGCGACGTTCACTCGCTGAAGGAGAAACGCTCCGTCGTCCGGCCCATCGTGGCCGAGCTCCAGCGCAAGTTCTCCGTGAGCGCGGCTGAAGTGGGCGACCAGGACCTGCACCGCAGGGCCCGTATAGGGGTCGCTCTGGTGAGTGGGGACGCGGGGTTCCTCTCGGACGTACTGGACCGCTGCGAGCGGCTGGTCGCGGCACGTCCGGAAGTGGAGCTGCTGTCGGTACGACGGCGGCTGCACGGTGATGAAGACTGACTGCAAGACAAAGAAGGAGACGGACCAGTGGCCGACAATGCGCGGGCGAAGAAGCTGGCGGACCTCATCCGGGAGGTGGTGGCCGAGAAGCTGCAGCGTGGTGTCAAGGACCCCCGCCTCGGTACGCACGTGACCATCACGGACACCAGGGTCACCGGCGACCTGCGGGAGGCCACGGTCTTCTACACGGTCTACGGTGACGACGAGGACCGGGCCAGCGCGGCAGCGGGCCTGGAGAGCGCCAAGGGCGTACTGCGCTCCGCGGTCGGCCGGGCGGCGGGCACCAAGTTCACGCCCACCCTGACCTTCGTCGCGGACGCCCTCCCGGAGAACGCCAAGACCATCGAGGACCTCCTCGACAAGGCGCGCGCCTCCGACGCCCAGGTGCGCGAGGTCTCCTCCGGTGCGAAGTACGCCGGCGACGCCGACCCGTACAAGAAGCCCGGTGAGGACGCCGACGACTCCGACGAGGACGCAGCCGCGGAATGAGCAGCAACGCAGGGAAGACTCCGGACGGCCTTGTCATCGTCGACAAGCCGTCCGGCTTCACTTCGCACGACGTGGTCGCCAAGATGCGCGGGATCGCCAAGACCCGCCGCGTCGGCCACGCCGGCACGCTCGACCCGATGGCGACGGGTGTCCTGGTGCTCGGGGTCGAGAAGGCCACCAAGCTCCTCGGCCACCTCGCGCTGACGGAGAAGGAGTACCTCGGCACGATCCGGCTGGGGCAGAACACCCTGACGGACGACGCCGAGGGCGAGATCACCTCGTCCACGGACGCCTCCGGGGTCACCCGGGACGGCGTGGACGCAGGCATCGCCAAGCTGTCCGGCGAGATCATGCAGGTCCCGTCCAAGGTCAGCGCCATCAAGATCAAGGGCGTGCGCTCCTACAAGCGCGCCCGCGACGGCGAGGACTTCGAGATCCCGGCCCGGCCGGTGACGATCTCGTCGTTCCAGGTGTACGACATGCGGGAGGCGCAGGCCGAGGACGGCACCAAGGTCGTCGACCTCGTCGTCTCCGTCGTCTGCTCCAGCGGTACGTACATCCGCGCCCTCGCCCGTGACCTGGGCGCCGACCTCGGCGTGGGCGGGCACCTGACGGCGCTGCGGCGCACGCGCGTGGGCCCGTACAAGATCGACCGGGCGCGGACCCTCGACCAGCTCCAGGAGGAGCTGACCGTCATGCCGATCGGCGAGGCGGCCGCCGCGGCCTTCCCGCGCTGGGACCTGGACGCCCGGCGGGCGTCGCTGCTGGGCAACGGCGTGCGGCTGGAGATGCCGGAGGCCTACGAGGCCGGGCGGACGGTGGCGGTCTACGGGCCCGACGGACAGCTCCTCGGACTCGTCGAGAACAAGGGCGGCAAGGCCAAGTCCCTCGCGGTCTTCGTCTGAGGTTCCTGATTGACGTGGAGCGGTGAGCGCACATCGACTGCTGCTCACCGCTCCACGACCCCCCTCGGGTAGGTCTCTATCCACCCGGACCCCCGTATTCACCCGTCCGAGCAGGCGCTCGGAGTGAATGGAGGGAGCGTATGGGGGCGCTTTCGTCCCACGATCTTTTCCCGCTGATCTTCACGTGCCTACCGTCGTGAGCACGGGCGTGGCGGGGGGCGTGGCGAAAGTGGTGCGGCGATGGCGGACGCGGACGGGGCTACCTGGGTCGGCGGGCTGGGCGGACCGGAGGGGCTTGGCGGGCCGGGTGGGCCCGGCGGGCCGGGAGGGATCACCGCGGACCTGGTGAGGATCTGCGATCTCGCCGGGCGGCCGCGGGGCAGCGGGTTCGTCGCCGACGACTGCGGGACGGTGGTGACCAGCCACGAGGCCGTGGACGGGCTGGCCCGGGTGGTGCTGCACGGCCCCGGGGAGCGGACCTGGCTCGCGGATGCCCCGGACGTGACGGCGCTGCCGGAGTGCGGGCTGGCGCTGGTACGGACCGACGGGCTCGGGGTGCGGCCGCTGCCGGTGGCGATACGGGAGGACGTTGCTCCCGGGACGTACGTACGGCTGCCCGCGCGGGGATGGCGACAGGCGCGGGTGCTCGGTCCCGCGGAGGTCACCTACACGGCCACGGACCGCTTCCACATGCTGCCGGCGGCGCTGGAGCTGGCCATCGGGACCGACGGGCAGGACGCGCTCCGCCTCGGCGGAGAGGCGTGCGGCGGGCCGGTGCTGGATGCCGGGACCGGAGCGGTGCTCGCGGTATTGGGCACCGCTCTGCAGGCGGAGCACCGCTCGGGCGGGTTCGCGGTGCCGCTGGCCGCGGCCGCCGCGGCCGATCCGGACGGGCCGCTGGCCGTGCTGCTCCGGCGCAACGCCGCCACCGTGCCGGGCTACGGCTGCGACCTCAACCTCGCCGGCGGGCTGGAACTCACCGGGACCACCCTCGGCGCGGCCTTCGCGTCACGCAGCCCGGAGCCGGTGGACCGACCGGCCGTCGCCGCCGAGCTGGACGCCTTCGCCTCCGGCGACCGCCTGGTCCTCGCGCTGGTGGGGCACCCCGGGACGGGCCGCACCACGGCCCTGTCGGCCCTGGCCGTCCGCCGGGCCGGCGGCGCCTGCCCGGCCCCGACGCTCTGGCTCCGCGGCGCCGATCTGCGGTCCGCCGACGCCTCTCTGGCCGACGCGGTGGCGCGGGCGCTGGCCGAGGCGGCCCGCATCGTCGCCACTGCCCCCGCGCCCGCGACCGCCGCCGGCGCGGCGGACGGCGGTGGCGGTGGCGGTGGCGGTGGCCGGGGGACGGGGGAGCGGGTGGCGTGGCTGGCCCGGCGGGCCGGGCGGGCGCTGGTCGTGGTGCTCGACGCGCCCGAGGAGATGCCCGCGGAGCTCGGCCAGGGGCTCGGAACCTGGACCGAAGGCACCGTGCGGTGGCTGCGGGAGACCGGGGCCCGGCTGGTCGTCGCGGCCCGGCCCGAGCACTGGGAGCAGGCCGGGGCCCTGTACCCGCCCGAGGTGCTGCACGTCCCGGCGCGGCCCGCCAGGAGGCTGCCGTCCGCGGTCCCGATCGGCGACTTCACCCCGGCGGAGGCCGAACGGGCCCGGGCCCGACTGGGGGTCCCGGCCGACGCGGTCCGGGAGTCCGACAGCAGGCATCCGCTCACCCTGCACCTGCTGGCGGGCGTCCGCGCCGCCGAGGTCACCGACGGCCGGCCGGGGCGCGAGGAGGTCTTCGGGGCCCACCTCGACCTGATGTGCCTCCGCGTGGCCGTCCGCATCGCCGCGGCCGGCGCCGCCCTGCTCCCCAGACCCCGCGAGGCCGGTCCCGGCGGCCCGGGTACGGGTTCCGCTACCCGCACGGGTCCGGCGGCGTACCGCCTGGGCACCGACACGGACACCGGCGCGGTGGCGTACGACCGCGGCACGGCCAAGGCCGCCCGCCCGGGCTCCGGTGCGACGGCGTACGGCACGGGTGTCGGCACCGGGCCGGCGGCGTACCGGCCCAGCTCCGGCGCGGCTGCCGGTCCGGCGGGGTTCGGCCCTGGTCCCGGCCCGGATCCGGGGACCGGCCGCTCGGCGGCGTACGGCACGGGTGTCGGCACCGGCCCGGCGGCGTACCGGCCCAGCTCCGGCGCGGCTGCCGGTCCGGCGGGGTTCGGCCCTGGTCCCGGCGCGGCTCCGGGGACCGGCCGCTCGGCGGCGTACGGCACGGGTGTCGGCACCGGCCCGGCGGCGTACGGCGCGGGTAGCGGCCACGGCGCGGTGGCGGGGGACTGCTGGGGTGGGGGCGTGGCGTACGGGCCCGGGGTGGGGCGGCTGGCCGCGCGGGTGGCGGGGCAGGTGCACGAGGCCGCGCGGCGCTGTCTGGGGCCCGGGCGGGGGGCGTTGGACCGGGCCGCCTTCGAGGAGCTGTTCCCCTGGCGCACCGGCTGGGCCTCCGCCGTGCTCACCGAGGGGCTGCTCGTGCCCGCCGGGCCCGGCTACCGCTTCGCCCACGAGGAACTGGCCGACTGGCTCCAGTCCGGCCACCTCGACCTGCCGGCCGCCCTCGCGGCCCTGGAGGGCCCCGGCCACAGCGTGCCCCGGCACCGCATCGGGCCCGTGCTGGAGGCTCTGCGCAGGCTCGCCTCCGACGAGGCCGGACCCCATCTCATGCGCCTCGTACGGGCGTTGAACGCCGACCCCGCCCCCGAGCCCGCCTGGTGGGCCGGCCGGCTGCTGCGCGAGACCCTGCTGCGCGCCCCCACCGCCCGTCCGCACCTGCCCGTCCTGCACGCCCTCGCCGAGCACATCGCCCACACGGGCCGGCAGGAGGAGTTCGACGGCTGGTTCTGGAACCGGCTGCGGCTTCCCGAGTCCGACCGCCTCGACCTGCTCCGCCGGATGCTCCCCAGCGACCACCGCTACCTCGACGCCGCGGCCCGCCGCCTCGTCCGCGACCCCCGGCTCGCACAGCCCCTGCTCTGCGCCTGGTTCACCGACGAGCGGCGGCTGCTCGGCCGTCCGGGGGCGACCGTCGCCACCGCCGCCCAGGCGCTCCTGCACACGCACCGCGGCCTCGCCGTCGACGACCTCACCGAGGCCCTCGTCACCGCCGCGCACCCCCGCGCCGACGAGCTGCTCACGGTGCTCGCGGAGGACGAGCCCTCCGCCCTGTGCCGGGCCGTCGACCGCTGGGCCCACGACGAGCGCCCCGGGCGGCGCGTCGCGGCCGCCGCCTACGGGCTCGCCACCGCCCCGCACGTCCGCACGCCCGCCGACCGCGAGCTGCTGCGCTACGCCGCCCAGACCCTGCTCTCGCGCCCGGGCGACGCCACCTTGCACGGCAGCGCCCTCGGGATGCTGCTGCGCGACCCCCAGGTGCGCGCCCGGTACCTGCCCGACGCCCTGTCCTGCTTCCGCGACCCCGACCGCGGGTCGCGGCTGCCCGCCTCCGCGCTGGTCGCCGCCCTGCCCGTACTGCCCGACCCGGACGCGGTGTTCGCCGCCCTGCGGGCCCGGGCCGACGGGGAGGTGGTGCGCGCCCTGGCCGCGCTGACCACGCCGGGGCTGGCGCGCCGCGCGGGCGACCTCGTACGGGAGCACCTCGCGCGCAACCCGCAGGACGCACCGCACGCCGCCGCGTTCGTGGACCGGCGGCTCGAACAGGGCCTGGCCGCCGCGCCCGTGCTCCGCCCGTTGGTGCTGGACCTGCTCCGGTCCGGCCCGCCGGTGGTCCGGGCGGAGCTGGCGGCCGTGCTGGCCGCGCCCGGCGGGGAGCCCTCGTACACGCTGCGGGGCGAGCTCGCCGACGTACTGCTGCGCGAGGAGACGGACCCGGTGGTGCTCGAAGCCTTCCTCGGAGCCGTCGCCGAGGGGGCCGCCGGGCGCCCCGAGGCCCGTAGCCGGGAGCTGCTGAGGCGCACCGGGCGGCAGCTGCTGCGGGCGCCGGGCGGGCCCGCGGTGTTCGAGCGGCGGACCGTGGAGCTGGCCCGGTCGCGCCCGGCCTTCGGCGCGCTGGCCGCCCAGTGGCTGGCGGAGGCGGGCACCGAGGCGGCGGCGCTGCTCGGGCCCGGAGCGCGCCGCGCGCTGGAGACCCTCGGCCGCGGCGGGCCCGGAGGCGCGGCCCCGGCCTGACCCGGCGGACACGGTACAAGTCCCAGCCTGACGCCGATGATGGGCACCGGCCACCGGCATGGCAGTCTTAGACCTGCAATCGGCAATCAGTACAGGGACTACACGGTTCGGGCGAGGAGCGGTCACAGTGCAGCGCTGGCGTGGCTTGGAGGACATCCCCCAGGACTGGGGACGCAGCGTCGTCACCATCGGCTCCTACGACGGCGTTCACCGGGGCCACCAGCTGATCATCGGGCGGGCCGTGGCCAAGGCCCGCGAGCTCGGCGTGCCGTCGGTCGTCGTCACCTTCAGCCCGCACCCCAGCGAGGTCGTCCGCCCCGGCAGCCACCCGCCGATCCTGGCGCCGTACGACCGGCGCGCCGAGCTGATGGCCGGGCTCGGTGTGGACGCGCTGCTGATCCTGCCGTTCACGGCGGAGTTCTCGCAGCTGTCCCCGGCCGACTTCATCGTGAAGGTGCTCGCCGACAAGCTGCACGCGCGCGCGGTCATCGAGGGCCCCAACTTCCGGTTCGGCCACCGGGCCGCCGGGAATGTCGACTTCCTGCGTGAGCTGGGCAGCACGTACGACTACGAGGTCGAGGTCGTGGACCTGGTGGAGCGCGGAGAGGCGGGCGGCGGAGTGCCGTTCTCCTCGACGCTGGCGCGCAAGCTGGTCGCCGAGGGCGACATGGACGGCGCGGCGGAGATCCTGGGGCGGCCGCACCGGGTCGAGGGCGTCGTGGTGCGCGGTGCGCAGCGCGGGCGCGAGCTCGGCTACCCGACGGCGAACGTCGAGACGCAGCCGCACACCGCGATCCCGGCGGACGGTGTGTACGCGGGTTGGCTGACGGCTGACGGCGAGCGGATGCCGGCGGCGATCTCGGTCGGTACGAACGTGCAGTTCGACGCCACCGAGCGGACCGTGGAGGCGTACGCGATCGACCGGGTCGGGCTGGACCTGTACGGCATGCACGTGGCCGTCGACTTCCTCGCGTACGTGCGGGGGATGGCCAAGTTCGAGTCGCTGGACGGGCTGCTGGAGGCCATCGCGGACGACGTGAAGCGGGCGCGGGTGCTGACGGAGGCGTACGACAGCGAGCGTTGAGGCGCCGGGGCGCCGTGAGGCGCCGAGGAACGGCCGAAGGGCCCGTACCGACCTGGTCACCAGGACGGTACGGGCCCTTCGTGCGTGCGCGGGTCAGCCGAGGCGCGGGTCGCGCGGGGGCTGGCCGGGCTGCGGCTGCTGCGGCGGCTGGGCCTGGGGCGGCTGCTGCTGGGGCGGCTGGGGCTGCGGCGGCTGCTGCTGCCAGGGCGTGCCGGGCTGGGGGTAGGGCTGGCCGTACGGCTGCGGGGCCTGCGGAGGCTGCTGGTACGGGGCCTGGCCGCCCTGCGGCGGCTGCGCCTGCGGCTGGGGCTGCCCGTGCTGGGGCTGCTGGGCCTGCGGCTGACCCCAGTGGGCCTGGGCCGCCTGCTGCTGCGCACGGATGAAGTCCTCGGCCACGAGGGCGGAGAGGTTGAAGTACGCCTCGCGCGTCTTGGGCCGCATCATGTCGAGGTCGACCTCGGCGCCGGCCGCGAGGTGCTCGTCGAACGGCACGACGACGACGCCGCGGCAGCGGGTCTCGAAGTGCTGCACGATGTCCTCGACCTTGATCATCTTGGCGGTCTCGCGGACCCCCGAGATGACGGTGAGGGAGCGCGAGACGAGGTCGGAGTACCCGTGGGCGGAGAGCCAGTCGAGCGTGGTGCTGGCGCTGCTCGCGCCGTCCACGGACGGGGTAGAGATGATGATCAGCTGATCGGCCAGGTCCAGGACCCCGCGCATGGCGGAGTAGAGGAGCCCGGTGCCCGAGTCGGTGAGGATGATCGGGTACTGGCGGCCGAGCGTCTCTATGACGCGGCGGTAGTCCTCGTCGTTGAAGGTCGTCGAGACGGCCGGGTCCACGTCGTTGGCGATGATCTCCAGACCGGAGGGGGCCTGGGAGGTGAACCGGCGGATGTCCATGTACGAGTTCAGGTACGGGATCGCCTGGACCAGGTCGCGGATCGTGGCCCCGGTCTCGCGGCGCACGCGGCGGCCGAGGGTTCCGGCGTCGGGGTTCGCGTCGATGGCCAGGATCTTGTCCTGGCGCTCGGTGGCGAGGGTGGCGCCGAGGGCGGTGGTGGTCGTGGTCTTGCCGACGCCGCCCTTGAGGCTGATCACGGCGATGCGGTAGCAGGACATCACCGGGGTGCGGATGAGCTCCAGCTTGCGCTGGCGCTCCGCTTCCGCGGCCTTGCCGCCGAAGCGGAAGAGGCCGCCGCTGCCCGCGGCGGGGGTGGAGCCGCTCTTGGCCTTCTGCTTGCCGCGGATCAGGCGGTCCGAGGACAGCTCGACGGCGGCGGTGTAGCCGAGGGGCGCCCCGCCGGCGGGCTGGCCGACCGTGTAACGCGGGTCGGGGGCGGGTCCCTGCGGGTGCGGGTGCGGGTGCGCCTGCTGCGGCTGCGGCTGGGGGTACGGCTGGGGCTGCGCCCCGGCCTGCCACTGGGCGCCGCCGCGGGGGTCGGCGTACGGGGCCGGGGCCTGGGCCTGCGGCTGCGGCTGCGGCTGTGCCTGCGGCGGGACGGGCGGGAACCCGTAGCCGTCGGCGGGCGCCCCGGGCTGCGCGGCCGCGGGCGGGAACGCGTAGCCGTCCGGAGCCTCGGCGGCCTGCGGCTGCGGCTGCGGCTGTGGCTGCGGTTGCTGCGGCGCGGGCGGGAAGCCGTACCCGTCCGGGGCGTTGGCGGCCTGCGGCTGTGCGGGCGGGAAGGCGTACCCGTCGGCGGGCGCCACGGGCTGTGCGGGCACCGGGGGCGCGGGCGGGAAGCCGTACCCGTCCGGGGTGTTGGCGGCCTGGGGCTGCGGCGCGGGCGGGAAGCCGTAGCCGCCCGGGGCGTTGGCGGCCTGGGGCTGTGCGGGCACCGGGGGCGCGGGCGGGAAGCCGTACCCGTCCGGGGCGTCGGCGGCCTGGGGCTGCGGCTGCTGGGGTGCGGGCGGGAAGCCGTAGCCGCCCGGGGCGTCGGCGGCCTGGGGCTGCGCGGGCACCGGGGGCGCGGGCGGGAAGCCGTAGCCGTCGGCGGGCGGCGTGGGCTGTGCGGGCGGGAAGCCGTAGCCGTCCTGCGGCGCGGCCGAGGCCGGGAACGCGGGCGGCAGCGGAGGCAGTTCGGCGGGTGCGGTCTCCGGGACGGTTCCCCCGAACGGGGTCTCCGAGACGGCTGCCGGAGGTACGGGCGTGCCCTCGGCCGGGGTGGCCGTCCGCACGGGCGCGGCCGCGTCGGCCGTGGCGGGCTCCGGCGCGCTCGGGTGGGCCGGAGACGGGCTCTCCGGGGCCTCGGCGGCCTCCGGCTCCTCGGCCTGAGCGGGGAGCGGCGCGGCAGCGGCGTCGGCGCTCGGGGCCGCCTCCGGTGCCCGGAGCGGCGCGGGCGCGGCATCGGCCGGGGACGCGGCCGCGAAGCTCGGCGGCTGGTACGGCGTGTGCGCCGCGTCGGACGACGGCGTGCTCGCCGGGGTCTCAGCCGCCTCCGGCGCCTGGGCCGGCGCGCTCGCGTGAGCCGGGGCCGCCTCCGGTGCCTGGAGCGGTGCGGGCGCGGTGTCGGCCGGGGCGTCGATCGAGTAGCTCGGCGGCTGGTACGGCGTGAATCCCGCGTCAGCCGGAGACGGGCTGACCGGGATCGGGGCCGCCACCGGCTCCGGGGCCGATGCCCGGTACGGGGCGGGCGCGTTGGCGCCCGGGGTCCCGCCCGAGTAGTTCGGCGGCTGGAAGGGCGCGGCCACCGGGTCGGCCACCGGCTCCGGAGCCGCGGCCGGGGCCTGGAACGGCGCGGGCGCGACGGCGCCCGGGGTCTCGACCGCGTAGCTCGGCGGCTGGTACGGCGTGTGTGCCGCGCCGGCGGACGGCGTGCCCGGGGCGGCCTCCGGCTCCTGGGCCGGGGCACCGGCCGGGCGGTCGACCGAGTAGCTCGGCGCCTGGAAGGACGCGGGCGACGCGTCGGGCAGCGCCGAGCTCCGGTAGATCGGGGCCTGGAAAGGAGCCGGGGCGGGCGGAGTCGGGCCCTGCTGCGGCGCCGCCGCGGAGGCGGCGGACGCGTCCTCGCCCTCGGCTGGAGCCGCAGGAGCCGGAGCCGCAGGAGCCGGAACCGACGGCGACGGCGGCGGAGCGACCTCGGCAGGCCGGTGCGGCTCGAACCCGCTGCCCTCGGGCAGGGCCGGCGTGGCCGGCACGGCCGGGGCTGCGGGCGCGGAGCCCTGCGTGTACCAGGCCGGCGGTGTGTAGTCGATGGTGAACTCGCCCGTCAGCTCGGGCTCCGCGTCGGACTGATCGTCCGTCGGGACGTCCCACGTCCCGCCGCGCCTCTCGTTCCGATCGCCGCTCACTGGTCCTCCTGGTCTGTCGAACACTGGTCCGGCGCCCACCACGACGCCGCGCCGACGCTCAGCCTAATCGCGCGCCGTCACCGGTGTCCGCCCCCGTCGGCCCGCCCCCGTCGGTCGGACCGCCAATGAACCCGCCCCACAAGGGGGGGCCATGCATACATCCTGCCCACAACAACACCCTCCGGGCCAACCGCCCCCCGGCCAGGGCAACCCTCAAGACGACCGCCGGGGCAACCGCCGGGGTCAGCCGGGCTCAGTCGACCCGTCTCGCCGCGCCCAGCAGGCCCGTCTCCGTCTCCGTCGGCTGCGTCATCACGAACTGCCGGTCCCGCTGCGTGCACCACAGCGTCACCCCGTCGCCCAGGGTGGGCAGCGAGGCCACCGCCCCCTGCGGCAGGTGCATCAGACGGCCGATCTGCTCCGCCTCGTCGGGGGAGACCCGCTGGACGCCCACCAGCGCGGAGTTGCGCAGCAGCCGCGGCGCCGTCGGGCTCAGGTACGGCAACAGGGTCAGCACCGACTGCCAGGGTCCCGCCACCACGCGCCCGCGCGGCGGCCGCATCCCGCAGTCGCGGACCACCAGTACCGGGCTGCCGGCCGACGCTCCCTGCGGCGGCACCCGGCCCACGTCGTGCAGGGTCACGCACTGCTGGCCGCCGCCCGCGGCCCGGGCCAGCCCGGTCCACACCGCGCCGCGTCCGGTCTCCACCGCCACCCGCGCACCGGTGGCCGCCGCGCGCAGCGCCAGCACCTGCGCCGTCCACAGACCGCCGATCAGCGTGATCTCGTACGGTGTCGGCCGGTTGACGCCGAGCACCGAGGGCCGCCCCTCGGCGTCCACGCCGATGACGACGCCGTCGTCCCCGAGGGGCAGGGCGAGCGCGTCCAGGTCCGCCGCCGACAGCACGTGCCGCTCGCGGCGCGGGCCGATCAGACCGAAGCCGCCCCGTGCGCCACCGGTACCCCTCATCGCGTGCCTCCCAGCGGCAGCGAGGCCAGCAGCCCCGGTACCTGTTCGCGGTCGAGCCGGACCAGCCCCGTCTTCACACCACGCGCGGTCCGCTCCAACTCGCGCCGCGCGGCGACCAGTTCCTCGTCGCTGCGCCCGGTGACCCGGACGTGCCCAGTCAGGGTCACCCCGTGCCGCCCGCCCGGTGCCACCGTCAGGCTGAAGTTCGTCGCCAGCGCCGGCAGCGAGGTCAGGAGCGCCACGAACTGCGGCAGGGCCGCCCCGGCGCCGCCCAACTGCGGCCAGCGCCCTATCCAGTACGTCGTGTGCCGCCGGTCGTCGCAGCGCCAGACCCGCGCGGTCTCCTCCGTACGCCGCCCCGGACCGCGTGTGCCCGCCGTCCGGCCGGCCTGGGTGATCGCCATCGGGTTGGCGCACGAGGACGTGGCCAGCGCGGCCGTGAGCTCCTGCTCGGTCAGCACGGTCGCCCGGAAGCCGGCCCCGGTCAGGCGGCTCGCCAGCTGGTCGGCCGCCCGTACCAGGCACCGCTGCGCACCCTCCTGCCCGCCGCCGCGCGCGGTGACCGCCTCGGGGCACAGCTCGGGGTCGAGCTTGAGCGCGACCCAGGTCAGCCGCACCGCCGGGGAGCCCGTCCGGGCTTGCAGCGGTGCGTAGTTGAGGGTGGCCATGGACTGGGCCGGCAGGTGCGGCGCGGGCGCCGGCTGGGTGTGCTGGACGAGCTGCGCGGACTCCAGCCGGATGCCGTCCACTTCGAGGATGTCCCGTACGAGGGCCAGCGGCAGCGGCCGCGCCGTCCGGTCGGGCCGCAGGGCGGTGGCGTCCGTGTCCACCTGGACGACCGCGGTCAGGAAGGTCCCGTCGCCGACCATCCCGACGGGCCGCCGGTCCCGGCCGCTGAAGGTGAGGGTCCGCAGCGCCGGATCGGCCTCGACCAGCGGGGCCAGCCCCGGCTCGGTGCCCGCGGGCACGGCGGAGGCGGCAGCCCGCAGGCGGCGCGCGCGCAGCGCGAGCGCGGTGCCGATCCACTCGGGCAGCGAGCGCTGGTGGCGGCGTACGACCGCGAGCACCACGAGGACGAGGGCGAGCGCGCCGGCGGGCGCGAGGAGCAGCGGTTCTACCGCCCAGGCCACGAGCAGTGCGGCCGCGGCGACCTGGAGCAGTACGAGCTGTTGCAATCGGAATGGCCCGAACCGCCCCGGGCCCGCCTCCGGATGCGGGGTCACCCCGTCGCGCGGGGGCGCGGCCGTACCGGTCTGCGGCTGCGCAGTGCTCGATCCCACGGGCGCACCTCCCCTTCCAGGACCGGACCCCGTGGCTCCCGGCGCTGCGCGGCGGCCTGCCGCACGCCCCCGGAACCCTCCCCAATCCGCCCCAACAACCCAGAATTCCACGGCCCTTACGGGCAGCGGTGGCAACCGCACCCTACCCGCCACCGTCAGACGCCCCGTCAAGAGGCATAGTAGGTGCCCGGTCTGACAATCGAGGCCCGGCGACCGCGGTCACCGGCCGGGCCGTGCGGGGAGAAGCAGGCGGTCATGGCATCACGACGCGATGAGCTCAATGCGTACACCTTTGCGAAGCGGCGCACGGTGGCCGCGTTTCTCCAGCCCTCGGCCACCGGGACCGAGGAAGGAGCCCCGCGTCCGCTGCGCGCGGTCGTCCCCGGGCTGGTGACGGGCGCGCTCCTGCTCGGCGCCTTCGGAGCCTGGGGCATGTTCAGACCGGTGGCCCCCAAGAACTGGGACGCCCCCGGCACCCAGGTGATCGTCGGCAAGCAGTCCACGACCCGGTACGTCGTTCTGGCGACCACCGTCAACGGCAAGGAGCAGACCCGGCTGCACCCGGTGATGAACCTGGCCTCCGCCCGGCTCCTGCTCGATCCGGCCAAGTTCAAGGTCGTCCAGGTCGACGACCGGATGCTCGACAAGGGCAGGCTGCCGCGCGGCCCCATCATCGGCATCCCCTACGCCCCCGACCGGCTCCCGGCCCCCGCCGACGCGGGCAGGGCCAAGCGCTGGGCCGTCTGCCAGCAGCCGGGCGGCAACGGCCGGGGCGTGCAGACCGCCGCCTTCGTGCTCGCGGAGCGGGAGGAGGGGGTGATGGACGGCGCGAGCCGGCTCGGCGACACCCAGGCGCTGTACGTGCAGAACTCCGACGGGGCCAAGGAGCGGTACCTGGTCGACTCGACGGGGACGAAGTACCGGTTCCCCGAGGGCACCGCGGACGCGGGCACCATGACCAACGCCATGGTCGGCACCGGCGCCACCCCGCAGCCGGTCACCGAGGCGTGGCTGGCCACGCTGAACTCCGGCGAGGACCTGGCCTTCCCGCAGTTGCCCGGTGGCGCACCGGCCGGGACCGACGCGGGCGTCCGGGGCCTGGTCGGCGAAGACAACCGGGTCGGCATGGTGCTCAAGGCGATGACCGGATCCGGCGCGCAGCACTACGTGGTGCTGCCCGGCAGGGTGGCCCCGGTCTCCGACTTCGTCGCCTGGCTGCTGATCTCCTCGCCCGCGACCGACGGCCTCAACATGCACGGCAAGGCCCGCGAGGTGGACCTCCAGTCGCTGAGCCCGGATCCGGCGCCGTTCCGGAGCGATGCCAAGTGGCCGCAGAAGAAGGTCGACCGGGTGAACCAGGCCGCACCCGCCTTCGCCTCCGCCTCCGCCTCCACCCCGGCCCCCGCCCCCACCGGGGACCGCGACACCGTCTGCAACGTCCTGCGCTCGGTGGACGGCCAGGGCAACCAGACGCTGAGCACCTGGGCCGGCACCGGCTTCCCCGTCGACATCACCGCCAGCGGCACGAGCGCGTACGTCACGCCGGGCTCCGGGCTGCTGTACACCCAGCTGCAGGGCCGCCAGACCACCGCCGGCGGCTCCCTCTTCCTGGTCACCGACACCGGACTGCGGTACGCCGTGCAGGCCAACGGCGACAGCGACGCGCCGCAGGCCCCGGCTCCGGCCGCGGCCGACGGACGCCCCCAGCCCAGCCAGGCGCAGACCCGGCTCGGTTACGGGGGCGTCGTGCCGGCCATGGTGCCCATCGCCTGGTCGGAGTTCCTCTCCAAGGGGCCGCGGCTGGACACCAACTCCGCCCGCCAGCCCCAGGGCTCCTGAGGATGCCGCCCGTGCCGAAGCGGAAGCCCGTGCCGATCCGGAAGCCCGCCGCCGCCCTCCTGCTGGCCGCCCTCTGCGCTGCCGCCGCCGCGCAGCAGGCCCCGTACGACCTCCCGTACGCGCTGCGCCCCGACGGCGCCGGCGAGTGCACCTTCCCCATGAAGAAGCAGATCGAGGACCGCCCCTGGGCCCTGCAGCGGCTCCTGCTCGACGAGCTCTGGGCCAGGACCAAGGGCACCGACGCGAAGGGCAACAGCGTCCGCGTCGCCGTCATCGACACCGGCGTCGACCGGACCAACCCGCAGCTCGCCGCCGCCGTCGACGCGGGCTCCGGCCGGGACTTCGTCGACCCGCAGGGCGGCGACGGTACGCGCGACACCGTCGGGCACGGCACCCGGGTCGCCGGACTCATCGCGGCGCGACCCCAGCCGGGCACCGGCTTCGTGGGCCTGGCCCCGGAGGCCACCATCATCCCCGTCCGGCAGAGCGACGGGCAGGGAAACGGCGACACCGCGACGCTGAGCCAGGCGATCGACCACGCGCTGGCCAAGGGCGCCCAGATCATCAACATCTCCCAGGACACCGACGTGCCCCTGAGCCCCGACTCGGCCCTGGGCAAGGCCGTGGAACGGGCCGTCGCCGCGAACGTCGTGGTGATCGCCTCGGCCGGCAACGACGGGCTGAGCGGCGAGAAGCGCAACACCTACCCCGCGGCCTTCGAGGGCGTCCTGGCCGTGGCCTCCTCGGACCGCAACAACGAACGGGCCGCCTTCTCCCAGCCCGGCGCCTTCATCGGGGTCGCGGCGCCCGGCGTCGACATCGTCTCCACCGTCCCCGGATACGGCCAGTGCGTGGACAACGGCACCAGCTTCTCCGCGCCCTACGTCGCCGGAGTCGCGGCCCTGCTGCGCGCCGAGCACCCGGAGTGGACCGCTCAGCAGATCGTCTGGCAGATCGAGAACACCGCCGAGCGCGCCGTCAACGGCCGTGACGATTACGTCGGATGGGGTGTCGTCGACCCGGTGCGCGCCGTCACCCAGGACCGCGAGCCCCCCAGGGCTCCCGTCCGGGACCCGGGCCCGCCCCCAGCTGCGGCCCCGCACGTGCCCGCGCTGAACACGGCCGAGTCGGCGCAGGAGCGGGAGGAGCGGCTGGGGACGTACGCCCTGGGGACCGGCGCCCTGCTCATCGCCGTGGTCGCCGGGACCGCGACCGTGATCAGGGACGCCCGCCGGCGCCGCCGCCGTTTGCAGTGAACGGTCACAGTTCGTCAACGGAAGCCGCACGACGGTATTGGGGGCTGACCGCGAACTGGCTACAGTGACAACCGGCTTCACGACTGTGATCGGGGGATTGGCGTGAAGCGGAGGGGGTTTCCCGGGCGCGCGTGGCTGGAATCCACGCCCCGGACTGTCCGCTCCGCCACGCAATCCGCCGGTTCGGACCGGCGTATTGAGAAGTGAGGGGCTTCGGATGACCAACAATTTCGGACTCGCCGACGATCCGGTCGTCAAGGCGACGAACAGGATCGCCGACACGGCCAACAACGTCACCAAGCAGGCCCGCGAACTGGCGGACATCCTCGCCACCGTGAGCGCCGGCTGGACGGGCGTGGGCGCCTCGGGATTCGTCTCGGCCCAGACCCTGGTCAACGAGGACCACGATCAGATCCGCAAGCTGCTCGGAGTACTCCACCACGCGGTCTCCGAGACGAAGAACCTGAGCAACGCCCAGGACGACGACGTGCGTGCGGCGTTCAACACCGTCAGGAACGCCACCGGCGGCAACGGCTCGGCCCTCAACGGCATCTGAAACGGCATCTGGAACGGCAGCCGATCCCACGTCCGAAGGAGAAGATTCATGTCCGGCAACGACGGCCACACCAAGGTCCAGTACGAGAGCGTCCAGATCATGGCCGACCGGATCCGGGCGATCTCCCAGAAGATCGTCCAGGACCTGACCGACATGGACCGCGCCCTGAAGGTCGTCACCGACACCTGGGACGGCGAGGCGCACGCCCAGTACGTGCAGCTCCAGGCCAAGTACAAGGGCAAGGCCGAGCACATGCGCGACCAGCTGGCGCTCGTCGCGGACCTCGTCGAGCGCGGCAAGTCCGACTACCGCGCCACCGACGTCAAGGCCTCGCGCCTGTTCACTGAGGCCTACTGACACCGGACCCCGCCCACGCGACGGCGAAGGGGCGCGCCCGCATCGGGCGCGCCCCTTCGCCGTGCACGGTCGCCGTCCGGTGTCAGCGCGGACCCCGGTCGAGGTCGAACTCGCCGTCCCTGGCCCCGAGTACGAACGCCTCCCACTCGGCCGCCGTGTAGCGCAGCACGGTGTCCCGGTCGAGCGAGGACCGCATCGCCACCGCGCCCTCGGGCAGCCGGGCGATCTCGACCCGCTCCTCGTCCGGGCTGGTCCCGGGCGGGCCCTCCCACTCGACGCCGCTGATGTCGAGTGCGTACAGCTCGTCCTTCTCCTGCTGGGTGCCCATGTGCGGCCTCTCCCTCGGTGCGCGGTGCCACTGCTGCGTTCGCTGCTGATTATCGGTGCAGACCAGGTGGCCGGGGGAGGCTTTCCCGCGGATCGTCACGCCTCCGGCAGCCGGCCGAGCTGCACCAGGGACGTGCCCCGCCTGCGCGTGGTGAAGTACGCCCGTCCCGGGGGCATCGGGCGGGGCCTGACGTTTCCGACCAGGTCGCCCTCGGAGGGGTCGCCGGACAGCACCACGCCCTGCGCGCCCAGCTCCTTGATCCGCTGCATGAACGGCTCGTACAGCGAACGCGAGGCCCCCGCCGAGTTGCGCGCGATGACGAAGCGGACCCCGGTGTCGCGGGCGAACGGCAGGAACTCCACCAGCTGGGCCAGCGGATTGCCCTGGCTCGTCGCCACCAGGTCGTAGTCGTCGATGACGATGAACACGTCGGGACCCGTCCACCAGCTGCGGTCGCGCAACTGCTGCGGGGTGACGTCCGTCGGCGGCTGCCTGCGCGAGAACACCCCGACCAGGGCCTCCATGTGCATCTGCAGGGAGCCCGCCATCGGCGCGTACTCCAGCAGGTGCTCCTCCGGCAGCGCCCCCAGCAGGCCGCGCCGGTAGTCGCCGACCACCAGCCGGGCCCGGTCGGGAGAGTAGCGGTCGGCGATCTGCCGGGCGATGAGCCGCAGCAGGTTCGTCTTGCCCGACTCGCTCTCGCCGAAGACGAGGAGGAAGGGATCGGTCTCGAAGTCGACGAACACCGGTTCCAGGGCCGTCTCGTCGATACCGATCGCCACCCCGCGGCCGGGGTGCTCCCCGCCCTTGGGCAGCTGCTCGGCGTGCAGCAGCCGCGGCAGCAGCCGCACCCCGGGGGCCGCGGCGCCCGTCCAGTTCTCCTTCACCGCCGCCACGAAGGCCGCCGTCGCCTCCGACAGGTCGTCCGCGTCGTGCGAACCGTCGATGCGCGGGAGCGCGCCCAGGAAGTGCAGCTTCTCCGGCACCTGGCCGCGGCCCGGCATCCCGGTCGGCACGTTCGCGGCGACCCGCCGGTCGAACTCGGAGTCCATGACGTCGCCGAGCCGCAGCTCCAGCCGGCTGAGCATCTGGTCCTTCAGCGCCGCCCGCACCTCCATGTAGCGGGCCGCGGTGACCACCACGTGGATGCCGTATCCCAGCCCCCGGGACGCGATGTCGGTGACCACCGCCTCCAGGCCCTCGTACTCGCCCCGGAAGCCGCCCCAACCGTCGACGACCAGGAAGACGTCGCCCCAGGGCTCGCCCGGCAGCTCCCCGGCCGCGCGCCGCCGCCGGTAGGTGGCGATCGAGTCGATGCCGTTGGAGCGGAAGAACTCCTCGCGCCGGTTCAGGATCCCGCCGACCTCGGCGACGGTGCGCCGCACCCGCTCCGGATCCAGCCGGGAGGCGATCCCGCCCACGTGCGGCAGTTCGGCGAGCGAGGAGAGGCTGCCACCGCCGAAGTCCAGCCCGTAGAACTGCACTTCACACGGGGTGTGCGTGAGCGCGAAGGAGGAGATCAGCGTCCGCATCAGCGTCGACTTGCCCGACTGCGGACCGCCGACCACCAGCATGTGCCCCGCCGCACCCGCGAAGTCCCGGTACAGCACCTCGCGCCGCTGCTCGAACGGCTTGTCGATCAGGCCGAGCGGTACGACGAGCCCCCCGGGCCGCGTGTACCCCTCGGCGTGCAGCCCCCGCTCGGCGCTCGGGGCCAGCGCGGGCAGCAGCTGGTCCAGCGGCGGCGCCTGGTCCAGCGGCGGCAGCCACACCTGGTGCGCCGGCACCCCCTGCCCCTCCAGCCGGCCCACGATCACGTCTAGCACCGTGTCCGCCAGCGTGTCGTCGCCCTGCGCGGCCTGCGCCGCCAGGTACGCCGGATCCGGGGCCGCGTACACCACCGGCACCGGCGCCGCCGTGAACAGCGCGGGCCGCCGCTCCACGGGGAACAGCCCGGCCGGCAGGTCCGGCCCGCCCGAACGGTAGGCGCCCGAGACGTAGGCCGCCTTGAAGCGGGTCATCTCGTCCGTACCGAACTTCAGATAGCCCGAACCGGGCACCGGGGGCAGGTGGTACGCGTCCGGCACGCCGATCGCGGTCCGCGACTCCGCCGCCGAGAAGGTCCGCAGGCCGATCCGGTACGAGAGGTACGTGTCGAGTCCGCGCAGCTTGCCCTCCTCCAGCCGCTGCGAGGCCAGCAGCAGGTGCACTCCCAGGGACCGGCCGATGCGGCCGATCTGGATGAACATGTCGATGAAGTCGGGCTTGGCGGTCAGGAGTTCGGAGAACTCGTCGATGACCAGCACCAGCGACGCGAGCGGCTCCAGCGGCGCACCCGCCGCGCGGGCCTTCTCGTAGTCGTGGATGTTGGCGTAGTTGCCCGCCGAGCGCAGCAGTTCCTGCCGGCGCTGGAGCTCGCCGCGGATGGAGTCGCCCATGCGGTCCACCAGCGTCAGGTCGTCCGCCAGGTTGGTGATGACCGCCGCGACGTGCGGCATCTGCCCCATCCCGGTGAAGGTGGCACCGCCCTTGAAGTCCGCCAGTACGAAGTTCAGCGTCTCCGAGGTGTGCGTCACCGCCAGGCCCAGCACCAGCGTGCGCAGCAGTTCCGACTTGCCCGAACCCGTCGCGCCCACGCACAGGCCGTGCGGCCCCATGCCCTCCTGCGCGGCCTCCTTCAGGTCCAGCATGACCGGGGCGCCCCCCTCGCCCACGCCGATCGGCACCCGCAGCCGCTCCCCGGCCGACCGCGGCCGCCAGGTCCGCGCCACGTCGATCTGAGCCGCGTCCCCCAGGTTCAGCAGGTCCGTGAAGTCCAGATTGGCGAGCAGTGGCTCGTCATCGTCGCCGCCACCCGTGCGCAGCGGCGCCAGCTGCCGCGCCAGCGCCTCCGCCGCGGGCAGCGACAGGACGTCCGGTACGCCCTCGTACGCGACGCCTCCGCCCGACTCCAGCCGCAGCCGGCCCGGCCGCACCACGACCGACAGTCCGCCGCGGGGCTCGTCCAGGGTGCCCGCCACCACCTCGACGACGGTGACGCCCTGCAACCCCTCGGCCGCCGCGAATACCGAGTCCGGCGGAACCAGACCCCCGCGGGGCGAGTCGGGGTCGAGCACGATCACCAGGTGCGGCTGGTCCAGTACCGGGGACCCCTCCCGGCTGAACCGCGGCCGCCCCTCCAGCCGGGGCGCCAGCAGCCCCTCCAGCTCGGTCAGGTCGTCGCCGAACAGCCGCTTCGTACCGGCCCCGTCGTAGGCGCCGGCTCCGCCCTGCACCTGCGCGTGCGGCAGCCACTTGATCCAGTCCCAGGAGGGCACCGCGCCCGGCGCGGCCACCACCGCGACCACCAGGTCGTCGGGGGAGTGCAGCGTCGCCAGCTGAGCCACCAGCGCCCGCGCCGTGCCGCGCGCCGATTCCGGCTCACCCGACACCGTCACGTGGTAGAAGGCCCGGATCGACACCGCCACCGGCAGCCCGTCCAGCGAGGAGTGCACCCGCAGGAAACGCTGCATCGCCCCCGCCGCCAGCGGCTCCAGCTCGTCCACCGGCGCCGTCTCCGGAGCCACCAGCGGCGTCACCAGCTGCTGCGCGCCGAGCCCCAGCCGGGCCTGCCCGAAGTCCACGTCGCCGACCCGCCGCTCCCACAGCCGCGAACCCTCGGCCACCACCGACCACAACTGCTCCGGAGCGGGGTGCAGGTACAGCTGCGCGTCGCGCTGCGCCCGCGCCGTACGGCGTACCCGACGGCGCGTCTGCGCCAGGTACTTCAGGTAGTCACGGCGCACATCGGCCATTTGCCCCTGCGTACCGCGCCGGTGGCGCACGATCTGCGCGGCGGCCATGGCTGCCGTGGACACGAGCATCAGGACGCCCATGACGCGCATGAACGGGTGATTGCCCGGCAGGAAGAAGAAGACGACCGACGAGCCCATGCCCAGCATCGGCAGGAGCTGCATCAGCATGCCCTCCTGCTGCCCCCGCGGAAGCTCCGGCGGAGCCTCAAGTCTCAATTCCTCAGAAGGGAGTTCGGGCGGCAGCGACCTCGGCGGGCGTCTGACGACGATCTGGCTCACCGGAGCATCAATCCCTCGAAAACGGACGGGACATCGCTACCGGCGGCCCCAAGTCCCGGGCGCGGAGGGGGACTCCTGCGCGCGACGGCGATCCTACTTGCCGACAGTCATGCATACTCCCGGTAGTGTGACGCGCGCTGCATGCGCATCCGCGAATCCGACATCGCCGACCTCGGGGGACACAAGGTGAGTACGGCCGGAGCCACGGGCTTTTGCAGGGTCACCGTCGTGGCCCCCGACAGCCGCATCGACGTCGCCCTTCCCGAGGACATCGCGGTCGCCGACGTCTACCCCGAGCTGCTGCGCCTCACCGGCCAGACCCAGCCCGTCGGCGCCCCCACCGGCTTCCACCTGGTCCGCCGCTCCGGCACCGTCCTCGACGGCGCCCGCACCCTCGCAGCCCAGCGCGTCCTCGACGGGGAGGTGCTGAGCCTGCGCCCCTTCGCCGAGTCCCTGCCGCCCGCCGTCTTCGACGACGTCTCCGACGCCGTGGCCTCCGCCGTCGTCCGCGACCGGCACCGCTGGAGCGACGACATGCTGCGCGGCGCGGGCCTCGCCGGCGCCGCACTCCTCTTCGTCATGCTCGGCCTCGTCCTCTGGTACGCCGACCCCGCCCTGCACGACGTGCACGGACTGCCCGGGGTCATCGCCGGCGCCGTCGCCCTCCTGCTCACCGCCGCCGCCGGGGTCCGCGCCCGCGTCTACCGAGACAGGGGCTCCGCCGTCGCCCTCGGCCTCGCCGCCGTCCCGCACCTGCTGATCGCCGGCGCCGCGATCATCGCCCCCGCCGCGGGCGAGGGCCCCGGCCGCCTCCAGTTCCTGTTCGGCTGCGTGTGCGTCCTCGTCGCCTCCGTCGCCCTGGTCGCGCTCACCCCCCACGGCGACGCCCCGTTCGTCGCGGCCACCTTCCTCGGCGCCACCGGGACCCTGGCCACCTTCCTCGCCATCGCCACCGAGGCCACCGCGACCGCCACCGCCGCCGTCTGCGCCACCGTCGCCATCGGGCTCGTCGCCTTCCTCCCCGGCCTCTCCGCCCGCTTCGCCCGGCTCCCCATCGGATACGCCGCCCCGCAGAGCGCCACGGAGTACACCGAGTACACGGCGACCCCGGACCGCTACGACACCGAGCCGTACGGTGAGCAGGACGGCGCCGACCAGCACGACGCCGGAGCCCGCCTCGACGCCGAGGCCATCGCCGCCCAGGCCCGCCGCGGCCACGAGATGCTGCTCGGCCTGGTCGGCGGCTGCGCCGCGGTCGCCGTCGGCTCCGCCGCCGTCCTCGGCTTCTCCGACGACACCTGGGGCCGCCTGCTGGCCCTCGCCGCCGGCCTCGCGATGCTGCTGCGCGCCCGCCTCTTCCGCTACACCTCGCAGGTCGCCTGCACCCTGGCCGCCGGCCTCGCCGCCGTGGGCCTGCTCATCCTGGGCCTGGCCATGCACCCCCCGGCCGACCTGATCGCCGAGTACGTCCGCTACCACGACCGCAGCGGCCTGGACCTCCGTACGATCTGGCTCTCCGCCGCCGTGGCCGCCGGCGCGGCCCTCCTCGTCGGTATTTCGCTGGTCATCCCCCGCCGCGGTCTGTCACCCTTCTGGGGGCGCCTGCTCGACCTCACCGAGGCGGCGGTACTGCTCAGCCTGATCCCGCTGGCCCTGGCCGTGCTCGACGTCTACACCCGGGCCCGGGCGCTCACCAGCTGAGACGTGGGTGAGCGGCAGCCTGGTACGCTGTGTGACGGCCGTTTGTGTACGCGTCCCCCGGACTCTTCTCCGAAGGTCTGTGGACTGCGCTCAGCGGACCCCGCCTCCCGAGTTACGGAAGATCCCCAGAGAATTCGACCTGGGGCACTCGGTGGCAACGAAGACCTAAACGAGGAGTACGCGTGCCGCTCGACGCCGCTACGAAGAAGCAGATCATCAGCGAGTTCGGTGCCAAGGAGGGCGACACCGGCTCTCCCGAGGTCCAGGTCGCGATGCTGTCCCGCCGCATCTCGGACCTGACCGAGCACCTGAAGGCCCACAAGCACGACCACCACTCCCGTCGTGGTCTGCTGATCCTGGTCGGCCAGCGTCGCCGCCTGCTGCAGTACCTGGCCAAGAAGGACATCCAGCGCTTCCGTACGCTGGTCGAGCGCCTCGGCATCCGCCGCGGTGCGGCCGGCGCCAAGTAAAGACGCTGTGAAGGGAGCGGTTCCCACACTCAGGGGGCCGCTCCCTTTGCTGTACGTGCGGGACGTACCGGACGCTTTGTAGTCTGGACGCACGTGCACAGTGCATGACGCAGTACGTGCACAACTGAAGAGGAGGAGCGCCCTCCCTACGCCGCCGGTCCTCGGTAGTGGCACCCGGAAAGCCCCCACGGGCCCAGAATCCGGATGCTTCGATCGAAGACCGGCCCGCACGCAAGGAGCGCTTCTCCGCAACCGTCCACCACCACACGGGTGGCGGACGGAGACGACGAAAATGGAGAAAACGCTAGTGGAGAACGAGACCCACTACGCCGAGGCCGTCATTGACAACGGTTCCTTCGGCACCCGCACCATCCGCTTCGAGACGGGCCGTCTGGCCCGCCAGGCCGCCGGCTCCGCCGTTGCCTACCTGGACGACGACACGATGGTGCTTTCCGCCACCACCGCGTCGAAGAAGCCCAAGGACCAGCTCGACTTCTTCCCCCTGACGGTCGACGTCGAGGAGCGGATGTACGCGGCCGGCAAGATCCCCGGCTCCTTCTTCCGCCGCGAGGGCCGGCCCTCCGAGGACGCGATCCTCACCTGCCGCCTGATCGACCGCCCGCTGCGCCCGTCCTTCAAGAAGGGCCTGCGCAACGAGATCCAGGTCGTCGCCACGATCATGGCGCTCAACCCGGACCACCTGTACGACGTCATCGCGATCAACGCCGCGTCCGCGTCCACCCAGCTGGCCGGCCTGCCCTTCTCCGGCCCGATCGGCGGCGTCCGCGTCGCGCTGATCCGCGGCCAGTGGGTGGCCTTCCCGACGCACACCGAGCTCGAGGACGCCGTCTTCGACATGGTCGTCGCGGGCCGCGCCCTGGAGGACGGCGACGTCGCGATCATGATGGTCGAGGCCGAGGCCACCGAGAAGACCATCGCCCTCGTCAAGGGCGGCGCCGAGGCGCCGACCGAGGAGATCGTCGCCGCGGGCCTCGAGGCCGCGAAGCCGTTCATCAAGGCCCTCTGCAAGGCCCAGTCGGACCTGGCCGCCAAGGCCGCCAAGCCCGAGGGCGAGTTCCCGGTCTTCCTGGACTACCAGGACGACGTGTACGAGGCCCTCGCGGCCGCCGTCAAGGGCGAGCTCTCCCAGGCGCTGACCATCGCCGGCAAGCAGGACCGCGAGACCGAGCTGGACCGCGTCAAGGAGATCGCCGCCGAGAAGCTCCTCCCGGCCTTCGAAGGCCGCGAGAAGGAGATCTCCGCCGCCTACCGCAGCCTGACCAAGGCCCTGGTGCGCGAGCGCGTCATCAAGGACAAGGTCCGCATCGACGGCCGCGGCGTCACGGACATCCGTACGCTGGCCGCCGAGGTCGAGGCCATCCCGCGCGTGCACGGCTCGGCGCTGTTCGAGCGTGGCGAGACCCAGATCCTGGGCGTCACCACCCTCAACATGCTCCGTATGGAGCAGCAGCTGGACACCCTTTCCCCGGTGACCCGCAAGCGCTACATGCACAACTACAACTTCCCGCCGTACTCCGTCGGTGAGACCGGCCGCGTGGGCTCGCCCAAGCGCCGCGAGATCGGCCACGGCGCGCTCGCCGAGCGCGCCATCGTGCCGGTCCTCCCGACCCGCGAGGAGTTCCCCTACGCGATCCGTCAGGTGTCCGAGGCCCTCGGCTCCAACGGTTCGACGTCCATGGGCTCGGTCTGCGCCTCCACCATGTCGCTGCTGAACGCCGGTGTGCCCCTCAAGGCCCCCGTCGCCGGTATCGCCATGGGCCTGATCTCCCAGGAGATCGACGGCAAGACCCACTACGTCGCCCTCACCGACATCCTCGGTGCGGAGGACGCCTTCGGCGACATGGACTTCAAGGTCGCCGGCACCAAGGAGTTCGTGACCGCCCTCCAGCTGGACACCAAGCTGGACGGCATCCCGGCCTCCGTCCTGGCCGCGGCCCTCAAGCAGGCCCGCGACGCCCGCCTCCACATCCTCGACGTGATGATGGAAGCGATCGACACGCCGGACGCCATGTCCCAGTACGCCCCGCGGATCATCACCGTCAAGATCCCGGTGGACAAGATCGGTGAGGTCATCGGCCCCAAGGGCAAGATGATCAACCAGATCCAGGAGGACACCGGCGCCGAGATCACGATCGAGGACGACGGCACCATCTACATCGGTGCCGCCGACGGCCCGGCCGCCGAGGCCGCCCGCGCCACGATCAACGCGATCGCCAACCCGACCATGCCGGAGGTCGGCGAGCGCTACCTGGGTACGGTCGTCAAGACCACCACCTTCGGTGCCTTCGTCTCCCTCATGCCCGGCAAGGACGGCTTGCTGCACATCTCGCAGATCCGCAAGCTCGCCGGTGGCAAGCGCGTGGAGAACGTCGAGGACGTGCTCGCGGTCGGCACCAAGGTCCAGGTCGAGATCGCCGAGATCGACCAGCGCGGCAAGCTCTCGCTGATCCCCGTGATCGACGGCGAGGCCGCCGGCGACGAGGCTGACAAGGACGACTCCGACAAGTGACGTCGCGTAGTTCCCGTGTGACGGCCCGCCCCTCCTCGGAGGGGCGGGCCGTCGCCCGTACCCAAACACTGCTCAAGGGCAGCAACGGCATCGGCACCGTCCGCCGCACCGTCCTGCCCGGCGGACTGCGCGTCGTCACCGAGACGCTGCCCTCCGTCCGCTCCGCCACCTTCGGCATCTGGGCGCACGTCGGCTCCCGCGACGAGACCCCGACGCTCAACGGCGCCACGCACTACCTGGAACACCTCCTCTTCAAGGGCACCGGCAAGCGCAGTGCCCTCGACATCTCCTCCGCGATCGACGCGGTCGGCGGCGAGATGAACGCCTTCACGGCGAAGGAGTACACCTGCTACTACGCACGGGTGCTCGACACGGACCTGCCGCTGGCCATCGACGTCGTCTGCGACATGCTCACCGGCTCGCTGATCCGCGAAGAGGACGTCGACGCCGAGCGCGGCGTCATCCTCGAAGAGATCGCGATGACCGAGGACGACCCGGGCGACATGGTCCACGACCTCTTCGCGCAGACCATGTACGGCGACACCCCGCTGGGCCGCCCCGTGCTGGGCACCGTCGAGACGATCAACGCACTCGGCGCCGACCGGATCCGCCGCTTCTACAAGAAGCACTACGACCCCACCCACCTGGTCGTGGCGGCCGCGGGCAACGTCGACCACAACAAGGTCGTACGCCAGGTCCGCGCGGCCTTCGAGAAGGCCGGCTCGCTCACCCGCACCGACGCCGAACCGATCGGCCCGCGCACCGGCACCAAGCGCATCCGCACCTCCGGCCGCGTCGAGCTGGTGAACCGCAAGACCGAGCAGGCCCACGTGGTCCTCGGCATGCCGGGTCTCGCCCGCACCGACGAGCGCCGCTGGGCACTGGGCGTCCTGAACACCGCCCTCGGCGGAGGCATGTCCTCCCGCCTCTTCCAGGAGGTCCGGGAGAAGCGCGGCCTGGCCTACAGCGTGTACTCGTACACCTCGGGCTTCGCCGACACCGGCCTCTTCGGCGTCTACGCCGGCTGCCGGCCCAGCCAGGTCCACGACGTGCTGCGGATCTGCCGGGCCGAGCTCGACAAGGTCGCCTCCGACGGGCTCTCCGACGAGGAGATCCGGCGGGCCATCGGCCAGCTGTCCGGCTCCACCGTCCTCGGCCTGGAGGACACCGGAGCGATCATGAACCGCATCGGCAAGAGCGAGCTGTGCTGGGGCGACCAGATGTCGGTCGACGACATGCTGGCCCGGATCGCCGCCGTGACCCCGGACGACGTCCGGTCGGTCGCACAGGATGTACTGGCCCAGCGCCCCTCGCTCGCTGTGATCGGCCCGCTGAAGGAAAAGCAGGCCGCCCGCCTCGACGAGGCCGTCGCCTAGTTCCGTACGTAGGTTAGGAAGCGAAGATGAGCAAGCTGCGCGTGGCAGTCCTCGGCGCCAAGGGCCGTATCGGCGCCGAGGCGGTCAGGGCGGTCGAGGCCGCCGAAGACATGGAGCTCGTGGCCGCCCTCGGCCGCGGCGACGATCTGGAGACGCTGGCCGAGGCCGGTGCCCAGGTCGCGGTCGAGCTGACCACACCGGACTCGGTGATGGGGAACCTCGACTTCCTCGTCCGCCACGGCATCCACGGAGTGGTCGGCACCACCGGCTGGACCGAGGACCGCCTCGCGCAGCTGAACACCTGGCTCGCCGCCTCCCCGGCGACGGGTGTGCTCATCGCCCCGAACTTCTCCATCGGCGCCGTCCTCACCATGAAGTTCGCCGCCCAGGCGGCCCGCTACTTCGAGTCCGTCGAGGTCGTCGAACTGCACCACCCGAACAAGGTCGACGCCCCCTCCGGCACCGCGACCCGTACGGCCCAGCTCATCGCCGCCGCACGCGCCGAGGCCGGCTGCGCCCCGCAGCCGGACGCCACCGCCACCGGGCTCGAAGGAGCCCGCGGCGCGAACGTCGACGGGGTCCCGGTGCACGCGATCCGCCTGCGCGGCCTGCTGGCCCACCAGGAGGTCCTGCTCGGCGGCGAGGGCGAGACCCTGACCATCCGTCACGACTCCCTGCACCACAGCAGCTTCATGCCGGGCATCCTGCTCGGCGTGCGCCGCGTGACGCAGACCCCGGGCCTCACCTTCGGCCTGGAAAACTTCCTCGACCTCGGCTGATGAGCAGGCAGTAGTCCCCATGCGCGCGAAGATCACCTACTTCATCACGGCCGCCGTCCTGGCCGTGTACTTCGTCCTGGTCGGCAGTCGGGGCCTGATGCTGATCCGGCACGGCACCTGGATCACGGTCACCTTCGGGGTGGCCGTGCTGATCCTGCCCGTCATCGGCGTGTGGTTCCTGTGGAAGAACACGCAGTTCGTCACCAAGGCCAACCAGCTCGCGACCGAGCTGGAGGCCGAGGGCGGACTCCCCGTGGACGAGCTGGAGCGGGACAAGTACGGCCGGATCCTGCGGGACTCGGCCGACGAGGTCTTCGCGCGCCGCAAGGCCGAGACGGAGGACGCCCCGGGGGACTGGCGCAGCTGGTTCCGCCTCGCCGTCGCCTACCACGACGCCCGCGACACCCCGCGGGCGCGCAAGGCCATGCAGCGGGCGATCTCCCTGCACGCCGCCGTACCCGTACAGGAAGGGCCCGTACAGGTCTGAATCCTGTACGGGCCGTCCGTGCGCGGGCGGGAGAACCGGGCGGCGCCGGTCAGGCGGGAACGGCCCGGTACTCGTGGGCCCAGGCCTCGACCGTGTCGGCAGCCCGGTCGAAGGCCTCGGTCCGCGACAGGAAGTCGGCGTTGTGGTCGGTCAGCAGCACCGGCAGCTCCGCGCCGCCGTGCCCGGCCACCGTCAGGGCCTGCCCCTGTACGGTCCTCGGCAGTCCGAGCCAGCGCACGGGCTGCTGCACCGTACGGACCTCGGCGACCTGGCTCCAGGCGAGCGAGCGGGTCGCGAAGAAGGACACCCGGCGCAGCCCCTTGCGGCTCACCCAGACGCCGGTGCGCAGCAGGCGCAGCGCCGAGCCGACCACGGCGAGCGAGGCGGCCAGGCTGGCCGCCGCACCGCCCCACGTGCCCGCGGCGGCGATGATCATCGTCGCGAGCAGCATGAACGCGGCCAGCAGGAGCAGCAGGGCGGCGATGGCGACCCGCCAGGGGCCGGGCCGGTAGGGCCGGCGCCAGCGGTCGTGGTCTTCGTAGGGGAGGACGTCCTCCCCGTCGTGCGCGTCGAATGCGCCGTCGGCCGTCAAGAAGGGCAGGGGCACGGCTGGACCTCACTCACATGCACGTTCGGTTGGGCAGTGCCCGTGAGGCTACCGCCCCTGGGACGCCTCCGACTGCTGCGACTTCTCGGGCGCCTTGCTGGGCTGCAGTGCGGGCAGTCCGAAGAGCAGCGAGCCGACGAGCCCCGCCACCACGGTCATCCCGACCAGACTACGGGCGGCGATCTGGGTCTTGCTCAGACTCTCGCGCGGCGGTGGAGTGACGTTACTGCGGAAACGGTCGGCCTCGGCGACGAAGGCAAACGGGACGGGTTCGCGCCGGCGGAACATGGGGTGGATCTCCTCACGATCGAGTTGGTGTGCGTTCTACTACGTAGGACGCACGAACGGCCGGATCGGTGCCGGATTTCGGGACATTCACCAAATTTTATGGCGCTCCGTCAGCCGACCGGGTGACCGGACCGGCCGCACGGACGTGCGCCGAGAGGTGCGGCGGGCGCCGTAGAGTGGGCGCGCCCCAGGTAAGAGCGTTCGGAAGGACCCCCGGTGAGCGAGACCGCCGCTTCAGATCTGAAACCCAGCTACCGCAGCGATGTGACGGTGGAGCTGGTGAAGCACTCCGCCGCCGACTCCGACGTGCTGTGGGCCGCCCGTGTCTCCACGGCCGGTGAGCAGTCCCTGGAGGAGCTGCAGAAGGACCCGGAGCGCTCCAAGGGCCTCATCAACTACCTGATGCGGGACCGCCACGGCAGCCCCTTCGAGCACAACTCGATGACCTTCTTCATCAGTGCCCCGATCTTCGTGTTCCGCGAGTTCATGCGGCACCGCGTGGGCTGGTCCTACAACGAGGAATCCGGCCGCTACAGGGAGCTGGAGCCGGTCTTCTACGTCCCGGACGCCGAGCGCAAGCTCGTCCAGGAGGGCCGCCCGGGCAAGTACGTCTTCGTCGAGGGCACCGCGGCCCAGCAGGAGCTGACGAGCCGGGTCATGGAGGACTCGTACCGTCAGGCGTACGAGGCCTACCAGGAGATGCTGGCGGCGGGCGTGGCCCGCGAGGTTGCCCGTTCGGTCCTGCCGGTCGGTCTCTTCTCCTCGATGTACGCCACGTGCAACGCGCGCTCGCTGATGCACTTCCTCGGTCTGCGCACGCAGCACGAGCTCGCGGCGGTCCCTTCCTTCCCGCAGCGGGAGATCGAGATGGTCGGCGAGAAGATGGAACAGCACTGGGCGCAGCTCATGCCGCTGACGTACGCCGCCTTCAACGGCAACGGTCGCGTTGCCCCGTAAGGCCTGCCCGGGCCCGTTCTGACGGGCGACGTACAGATGTGCGGAACGAAGTCCGAAGTGTCCGTATTGCGGCGTTTCGTAAAGTTCATCTAGGCTGATCAAACGGACCCGGCACTGCTTGAACCCCCGAGCAGGCAGTGCCGGGCTCCAACACCGTCATCACGTCCCCCGAGGGGACACCGCGAGCGTGGCAGCGAGTAGCGTGTTACCCATGGCTCCGATCTCGACTCCGCAGACCCCCTTCGGGCGGGTCCTCACCGCCATGATCACGCCGTTCACGGCTGATGGCGCACTCGACCTCGACGGCGCGCAGCGGCTCGCCGTCCACCTGGTGGACGCAGGCAACGACGGCCTGATCGTCAACGGCACCACCGGTGAGTCGCCGACCACCACCGACGCGGAGAAAAACGACCTCGTACGAGCCGTACTCGAGGCGGTCGGAGACCGCGCCCACGTCGTCGCCGGCATCGGCACCAACGACACCCGCCACACCCTTGAGCTCGCCCGCCAGGCCGAGCGCACCGGCGCCCACGGCCTGCTCGCGGTCACCCCGTACTACAGCAAGCCGCCGCAGGAGGGCCTCTACCGGCACTTCACGGCCATCGCCGACGCCACCGAGCTGCCGGTCATGCTCTACGACATCCCCGGCCGCAGCGGTGTCCCGATCAACACCGAAACCCTGGTCCGCCTGGCGGAGCACCCCCGTATCGTGGCCAACAAGGACGCCAAGGGCGACCTCGGCCGCGCCAGCTGGGCCATCGCGCAGAGCGGCCTGGCCTGGTACTCGGGCGACGACATGCTGAACCTGCCGCTCCTGTCCGTCGGCGCGGTCGGCTTCGTCTCCGTGGTCGGCCACGTGGTCAGCCCCGAGCTGCGCGCCATGCTCGAGGCCCACCTGGGCGGCGACGTCCAGAAGGCCACGGAGATCCACCAGAAGCTGCTCCCCGTCTTCACCGGCATGTTCCGCACCCAGGGCGTGATCACCACCAAGGGCGCGCTGAACCTGCAGGGCCTGCCCGCGGGCCCGCTGCGGCTCCCGCTGGTCGAGCTGACCGCCGAAGAGACGGCCCAGCTCAAGATCGATCTTGCCGCCGGCGGGGTACAGCTCTGACAACAGACTTCACAACTGAATAAGCAAGACCGAAACCGACAAAAGCAAGTGCACGAATGACATGCGCGCCACGTGCCTTACGAGGTACGTGGCGTGTGTGGTGAGGAGATACTTTTGAGCCATCCGCATCCTGAACTCGGACCGCCGCCGAAGCTGCCCAAGGGCGGCATGAGGGTCACCCCCCTGGGTGGCCTGGGCGAGATCGGTCGCAACATGACCGTCTTCGAGTTCGACGGCCGTCTGCTGATCGTCGACTGCGGCGTCCTCTTCCCCGAGGAGGAGCAGCCGGGCATCGACCTGATCCTGCCGGACTTCACGTCCATCAGGGACCGCCTCGACGACATCGACGGCATCGTCCTCACGCACGGCCACGAGGACCACATCGGCGCCGTCCCCTACCTCCTCCGGGAGAAGCCGGACATCCCGCTGATCGGCTCCAAGCTGACGCTGGCCCTCATCGAGGCCAAGCTCCAGGAGCACCGCATCCGCCCCTACACCCTTGAGGTGAAGGAAGGCGAGCGCGAGAACCTCGGCCCCTTCGACTGCGAGTTCATCGCGGTCAACCACTCCATCCCGGACGCCCTGGCCGTCGCGATCCGGACCCCCGCGGGCCTGGTCGTCGCCACCGGCGACTTCAAGATGGACCAGCTCCCGCTGGACAAGCGCCTCACCGACCTGCACGCCTTCGCGCGTCTGAGCGAAGAGGGCATCGACCTCCTCCTCTCGGACTCGACGAACGCCGAGGTCCCGGGCTTCGTCCCGCCCGAGCGCGAGATCTCCAACGTCCTGCGCACGGTCTTCGCGAACGCCCACAACCGGATCATCGTGGCCAGCTTCGCCAGCCACGTGCACCGCATCCAGCAGATCCTCGACGCCGCCCACGAGTACGGCCGCCGCGTCGCCTTCGTCGGCCGCTCGATGGTCCGCAACATGGGCATCGCGCGCGACCTGGGCTACCTGAAGGTCCCGCCGGGCCTCGTCGTGGACGTCAAGACCCTCGACGACCTGCCGGCCCACGAGGTCGTCCTGGTCTGCACGGGGTCGCAGGGCGAGCCGATGGCGGCCCTGTCCCGCATGGCCAACCGCGACCACCAGATCCGGATCGTCCCCGGCGACACCGTGATCCTGGCGTCGTCCCTGATCCCGGGCAACGAGAACGCGGTCTACCGCGTGATCAACGGCCTGACGCGCTGGGGCGCCAACGTCGTGCACAAGGGCAACGCCAAGGTGCACGTTTCCGGCCACGCCTCCGCGGGCGAGCTGCTGTACTTCTACAACATCTGCAAGCCGCGGAACCTGATGCCGGTCCACGGCGAATGGCGCCACCTGCGCGCCAACGCCGAGCTCGGTGCCATGACGGGCGTCCCGAAGGACCGCATCGTCATCGCCGAGGACGGCGTGGTCGTCGACCTGATCGACGGCAAGGCCCGCATCGCCGGCAAGGTCCAGGCCGGGTACGTGTACGTCGACGGCCTCTCGGTCGGCGATGTCACGGAGGCCTCGCTCAAGGACCGCCGGATCCTCGGTGACGAGGGCATCATCTCGGTCTACGTCGTGGTGGACAGCACCACCGGCAAGGTCGTGAGCGGCCCGAACATCCAGGCCCGCGGCTCGGGCATCGAGGACTCGGCCTTCGGCCCGGTCGTCGCGAAGATCGAGGAAGCCATCGGCCGCGCCGCCGCCGACGGCGTCGCGGAGCCCCACCAGATCCAGCAGCTCATCCGCCGGACCATGGGCAAGTGGGTGTCGGACAGCTACCGCCGCCGCCCGATGATCCTCCCGGTCGTCGTCGAGGTCTGAGCCTCGTCGTACTGACATCACTGGAGCGGGGCAACCGGATTTGCGTCCGGGGGCCCCGCTCCAGTACGTTTACGTCTCCACCCCGCACGACACCCGGGCACATACGTGTGCCCGGACCGGTCGAGGCGGGCGGGTGGGAATCCAGACCTGGGAAACCTGATAAAGTCTGGCTCGCCCGAAAGGGAAAGGCCCTCCAATGGCCATCCAATTCAAATCCAAGCCGAAAACGGCGAGGAAATGATCTGGTAGAGTTGGAAACGCCGGAAAGGGAAAGCGCGAAAGCGAAGAACTGGAAAGCAGCGGGACCGAGTCTGATAGAGTCGGAAACGCAAGAACGAAGGAAGCGCCCGGAGGAAAGCCCGAGAGGGTGAGTACGAAGGAAGCGTCCGTTCCTTGAGAACTCAACAGCGTGCCAAAAATCAACGCCAGAAGTTGATACCCCGTCCACTTCGGTGGATGAGGTTCCTTTGAAAAAGACCTGTGAGGTCGCCTTCGGGTGATGCTTGCAGGCAATTACACAGCGAGGACGCAGTGGACGGTCGGTCTTATTCCGACATGACTGTCCCGCTCTAAGTGCGTGTGCACCCGATTACGGGTAAA